>JAUREJ010000015.1:25907-39736 GCA_030827475.1 Candidatus Poseidonia sp. | reverse complement strand
ATGCACTGCCATGTCGCTGGACCACTTCGAGAAGGAGTTTGACATCCACGGCGGCGGGCACGACCTTCGGTTCCCGCACCACGAAGCCGAAATCTTCCAAGGCGAGTGCCACACCGGTCACGCTCCAGTGGTGCACCACTGGTTGCACAACGGTTTTGTCAACATCGACGGCGAGAAAATGAGCAAATCGCTCGGTAATTTTTGGACCATTCGCGATATTTTGACCAAGGTGGACGCGATGGTCCTCCGCTTCGCCCTCATCAACGCTCACTACCGTTCACCCATCGACATGAACGAAACCTTGCTCAACGATGCAGAGCGGAACTACAACCGCTTGTTGGGGTGCTATGTTGATGCCCTCAAGTCACGCACCGATTCATCTCCGGTGGCTCTCCCGCATGCGGACTTGGCTTCACCGCTTCCGTTGGGCAAATCTTTGGGTTTGCTGGAAAAAATGGGTGAAGGATTTGCGAGAGCCATGGACGACGACTTCAATTCTCGCGAGGCCGTTGCGAAGGTGCTCGGGATGGTACGAGAGGTCACCAAGGTGCTCAGTGGGGAGTTGGAAGCGGCGGACCGGAATGCATTTGCTCACTACGCCGTTGAACTTCTGGAAGAAACAGCAGGTCGCGTCCTTGGCGTGCTGCCGCCCCAAGAAGTGGCGCTCGCCGAACCAGAAGACAATCCGAGGAAGGCCAAAATCGCCGATCAGGTCGAAGCCTTGCTGGTCGAGCGAGCAGAAGCACGTTCCGCCAAACAATGGGATGTTGCCGACCGAATCCGAGACGAATTGGAAGTTCTTGGCGTCGTGGTCACCGACACGGCCACCGGTCCAGAATGGGATTTGGCGTGATCACTCCTCTTCCCGAGGCGGCGACATCGGTGGCGGTGCCGGAACAAAGGGTGCGTTGCCGAACACCCCGTCGCTTGCTTCTTCCGTCAGTGGTTCTTCGTCCCACATCTTCTCGATCCGCACCTCGGCGGCGAGGGCGTCTTCGCTTCCTCTGGACACGAGGAAGAGGGCGACGAGCATGACGGCGACGATGGCCCCAAGCAGGAGCAGTGCGTTGCGTTCAACGTCCTCCTCATCGCCCTGAGCGTTGTCGCTTGGTGTGTTGGTGGTTCCCGATGAGGTATCGGAACCCTCGTCAATGGGCTCCGTTTCTTGGTTGGATTGGTTCGTCTCGCTGGTGTTGCCTTCCTCCTCGTCGTCATCGGTGCACGGTGGAGACGTGCCGTCCGAACACGGGTTGACGGTGGTCGCTTCAACGTCCTCAAACGACACGACCTCGGGGAGCGTTTCGGCCCGGTCGTAATAGCGGTCGTACAACAGGGCCATGTTGATTTGAGCGTTGGCGGTTCCCGAGCCGTTGAGGACCGAGAAGTAGCGTGCATCACCGTACGTGTACCAGGGGTCAAGCCCCACTTCGGTCATGCCGGAGGTCACGGAAGCGAAATCCGATGCATCACCGAAGGCTGCTGTCATTTCCTCCACGTTAAAGCGCATCGCCACGGTCAGGTTTTCGGTGATGCTCGCCCAAGTTTGAGCCCCGTCAGGTGCTGCGAGGAAGGTCACGTCAAGCACTTTTCCATAGCGACCCGCCGGTTCATGGTCGTCACCTTTCAAGGCCGTCATCAGGTCTTCATCGCCGTAGAGAGCCAAGCCGCCGACGATGGAGAGGCGGACATCGGGGTCCACGGCGTTGATGAGGTTGCGGTACGGGTTGGCGTGAAGGTTGTCGACGACCACCAAATCCGCTGCCGTTCCCGGCGTGATGGTGCCGACATCCTCTTGCCAGTTGGTAGCTCTTGCCGCCCCTGACGTGACCATCTCAACCAGTTCGTAATCGGTGAACAGGTCGCCCAACATCTCGTCATCCCAAAGGTCGGCAACCTTGAGTTCGTGCAACGGTGATTTGGAGCCAGAAGGTGACCAATCCGGAGCGAGGGTGATGTGAACACCGGCAGCCTTGGCCGCGGCGATGTCCGCTGTTTGGCCGTAAAGGAGCAAGTTGGAGAGTGGGGACCACACCAAGGCGGCACCGGCCGCCGCCATTTGTTGGAATTCGGTGGTTCCCAAAGCCACGCCGTGAATCAGCACCAGTTCGCCCACGAGCAGGTCGTTGTTGACGAGAATGTCAAACTCAGCACGGCTCGATTCGTCCACGCCTTCGGCAATGTGGACGAACCACGCATCGAGGGTACCGCTTGCGTTCCCGTTCTTGATGTGGTTCCCGACGTAATCCGAGGTCAATTCCGTGACCTTGGTGTGAATCTCGTCCCTTCCGAAGTTGTAGTCCTCAATGTTTCGCGCCAGCACCGTCGCGTAACTCTCGTCCGGGTTGCTAGGGCTTCCCTGCGCAGCGGTGGTTCCACCGACGATGGATTTCATCTCGATGTATTTCATCGCTTGAGATTCCATGTTCCAGTACGGGCCGGAGTGCACGAGCATCTTCGGTTTCGTCACCTGTTCGCTGTAATCGGGGTGGTCTCTCCATTCGTAGCGGTTGTTGTAGCCTCCCCAAGCGTTGCGTTGGTTTTCGGGGAGGTGGGGCGTCATGTCCCAGAGGGGTGCCTGGTTGTAATGGAGGTGGTTGTGCAAATCGATGAGCCCGGGGTAAATGGTGCCGTTAGTTTCCAGCACGGGCACGTTGGTCAGTTGAATGTTCGAGGGCACCGTATCGCCCCAGACCGCTTCGATCATCCCGTCTTTCACCAAAACATGGCCTTCGTTGATGACATCGGCTTCACCGGTCATGGGCACAACACGGCCCTTCAGCACGTATGCACCGCTGTGGACATTGTCGGTCATTCCGTAGCAACGAACCATGTTTTGGGCGACGCTATACGTTGCACCCTCTCGCCAGCCGGGCGTTGGAGGCGAGACCTTGCTGATGGTCCCGTTGACGTCTTTCACGTACGACGTGTCCCACCACGAGTCTTCTGCGGGGTAGGCGAGCGTGTCGATCACGTTCCCGCTGGCGTCGGAGATGACCGCAGCATCGTCGTTCCAGTAATCCAGTTCAATACGGGAACTTGCACGGAAGACGACGATGTAGGCGTCCGGCTCAATCGTGGTGTTCCAGGCGAGTCGGCAGGGAGCGGAACCCCCGTCGGTCAGGTCGTCGAGAATCCAATCTGACACGTCAACGGGTTCTGCACCACTGTTCCACAATTCGATGAACTGATCGGAGGTTGAACCGACATCGCCGTCTCCGTTCCAGTCCGTGCCGTTGTAATCCACCGAGGACGCCGAAACGAGGATTTCGCTGACGCGTATGTCGGTTGCACCTCGGGCCTGAACCGCCTCGCCGACAGAGGGTTCTCGAAGGGTCTCTGTGCCGAATGAGCCCATGCAAAAGAGAACTGCGAGGGCGAGCGGAACCAGCGACCGGTGCACGACTTCCCGACCATCACGCAACGGATAAGGTCATCTCCTGCAGCCGATGAAGCGTCACATGCCTTGAAAAAGGAGGCGTTCCGGTGAAGCCTTATGGCGACCCTTGACATCACTGAACCCATCTTTGCAGAAACCATCGAAAACAACGGCTTGGTTTTGCTTGATTTTTGGGCTGAATGGTGCGGCCCCTGCCGCGCCTATGCCCCGGTGTACGAGCGTGTTTCCGAAGAATTCCCCGACGTGGTTTTTGGGAAGATCGACACCGAAGACCAACAGGGTTTGGCCGGTATGTTTGGCATTCGCTCCATCCCCACCACCATCGCTTTCAAGGAGGGAATTGGGGTGTTTATGCAGCCCGGTGCGCTCCCTGAAGATGCACTTCGGGACCTCATCGCCAAGCTCCAAGAACTGGACATGGACGAAGTTCGTGCCGAAATGGAAGCCCGGGAAGCAGAAGAAGGCAATGAGGACTGACGCCCACCTCGCCGATTGGTTCAAAGCACGGGGCTGGCCCCCCAAACCATGGACATGAAACCGCTCTTGGTGGTTTTTCTCTTTTCGACCAGCATGCTCGCTGGATGTTTTGGTGAAGACGAGGTGGCCTCCGCCGTTCCATCTTCTGTCGACGTGTACCCCGAGCCTTGGGATCGGTCCGAGCTCGTTTACAACGACCAGGACATCTACGCCCGCGTGACCGTCAACGGAAGCCACGGTATTGATGAGGTCCGTTCGGTTTACGTCGCCGTTGACACCATCACGGCAGCCGATGGTGGAGCGGGTTTGACCGGTGACGCTGAAGTTCACCTCGGTTTGTGGTTGCCCGTGATCGAGGGATGCGACTGGGAAAGCGAATCCCTCGGTCCGGAATGCCAGGTCCCCGTCATCGCCGAAATCGGCCCGTATTACAACGACGGAGACGTGGATGCCCTGACGCCTGCTGACCGGCTTGGAAAGATGCTGATTGAGAACTACGTGCCGCACGGCTACGGCGTGGCGCAGGTCTCGGTGTTTGGGACGGGCGAGTCAAATCATTGCATGGACTTGATGGGCACCGACGAGCAGCGCGGCATCGATGCTGCAGTGACATGGTTGGGAACCCAAGCATGGTCCAACGGCAAGGTCGGCATCATCGGAAAGTCGTACGACGGTTCAACGCCTTGGCAGGCGGCCACCTTTGGAAACCCGTACTTGGCCACCATTGTCCCCATGTCCGGTCTCATTGGCGTTCACGAGCTGATGTGGCGAAACGGCAGCATGGAAGCCCGCGGCATGATCATGCACAACGGCGTTTACGGGTCGTTTGGTATCGACGGCGACTCGGAGGACGCTCACACCTTGTGCGAAGGTTACCTCGAAGGTTATGTCAACGGCCCAGCAGCCTATTTGTCGGGCGGTATGGTGACCTACGGCGGAAACGATTACTGGACCGAGCGCTCCTTCCTCGACCGTGTCTTGGCGAACTACAACGGTTCGGTGTATATCATTCAGGGCATGCAGGACTGGAACGTCGACCCCCACATGGCTTTCCCGACCCACCAACTCGTGGAGCAAGCCGGTCTTGAAATCAAAACACTGGCCGGTCAGTGGGCTCACGACTATCCGGACCGAAAATCGGGCCACAGTAGCCTTCCTTCGGGCGAGGGTGCCGAAGCCTATCCCTACACCCTCCGCTGGGATTGGGCGGACGAGATGCTTTACTGGTTTGACTGGTACCTCAAGGGTGAAGGCCGTGCGCCGACGCTCGGTGTGGAAATGCAAGACAACCGAGGCGGTTGGCGATTTGAGCAAACCTACCCCCCTACCGACACCAATTACATGGAAATCAACGGGGCCGAGCTGAACCCATCAGGTGCCTCAATCGGGGGCTCAAGCGGTTCGATCACGATGAGTTACGGGCCGTTTGAGAACGACACCTACATCGTTGGCATGCCGAGTTTCCACATTCCCATCACGCCCCACACCACCAACGGTGCTCACGGCTTCCTCAACATGGCCGACGCAAACGGCATGCACCTTGGACACGCCGTGATGGACTACCGCTTCCACGAGGGTGGAAGGGACGGACAGGAAGCCCTCGTACCTTTCTCAACGGTGTTGGGGAAGATGGAATTCATGCCCATGGACATCTTCCTGGCTGCGGGTGAATCCATCGTTATCACGATGACCCAAACCGGCTACGATTACGTTCCTTCACCGGTCAGTGCAGGCAGTTACTCCATTGACTGGTCAGGGGCCACGTTGACCCTCCCCATCGTTGAACGGGGATGTGATGCGCTCTTCCAAGCCCCCATGCACGCGTATGGAGACGAAGCGCAACGAGCGTGTTGATGCTTCAATCGCCGAGGCCTTCGTCCATCGGTGAGGCTTGGCCACGAATACCGATGGTCCACTTGAGGGTGTCAACAATCCCCTTGGCGCGTTGAAATTTCATCAATGCTCGATATTTCGCATCTCTTGGACCGGTCATTTTGCGAAGCATGTACTTTGCATGCTGGGCCTTCATTTCGGCCTTGGCTTCATCGAGAAGCGCCTCGATTTCAGCCCATGTGCGGTCGTAACTCGGTGTTCCGTTGTGGGGCTCCAGTTTTGGTTTCATGGTCATGTTGGCCTGCCCAATTCCTCACTTGCTATGGGGCTTCACTCTTGGAAATATATATCCAAACAGCGTTGACCCCGCAGGGTGTGGACGAAAAAGAAACGGTCGTCCTCTCACCCAGCGTCATCCTCTTAAGCCCTTGACAAACGATGTTGCGCATGGTGTTGTCCTCGATTCCGGGTGTGAGCGACCGTATGGCAAGCAAAATGACGGCGCACTTTGGCTCCGAAGATGCGGTGATGTCCACCCTCGCATCGGGCGACATTGCCCGACTTGCAGAAGTCGAGGGCCTCTCTGCAAAGCGAGCGTTGTCCTTGGCACGCCAATACGCTGGTGACGACGGCCATTTCTTGGCCACAAAAGAGGCTCGAAAACTCCACCACAACCTCATCACGCACCTCCAATCCTATGCGAGTTTCCCCGCCAGTCAGGAACGAATCGGTTTGCTGATGCCGGTGAGATGCCCCGAGCAGCGGCGAGCCTTGGTGTCGGCTGCATTGGACCTTGACCCGGAATGGATCGACCATCAAGGCCAAGCATGGCAGGGCTTGCGAAGGCTTCGAGAAAAGCAGGAGCGGTACGAGCGGGTCGTTGTCAGCCCCGAACCACTCGACGAGCTGAAGAAGCACTGTCGCGTGCTCAAGCCAGGAGAAAACGAATCCTGGAAAGACTACACCGTGTTCAAAACCGTCACCTGGTTGGGTCCCGGTGCGCCGATGGAAGCCCCCGACGGATGGTTGGTGCTCGGCTCTTCACCGGACCCTTCCCTCGTGTTGCCAGAACGCACCATCGACTGGTTTGTGCACAACAAAGGCGTGCTCGGCGTCCTCTGCGATTTGGTCGAGTCCCACCAACGCAACGAGTTGCCCGAAAACGCGGCTTTGATTTCGCTGAAAGAAGCCCTTGCCCCCCTTGGAAAACTCCCGGAGGCCATGAATCGGCTGAGCGACGACTCCCAAATCGAGGAAGTCGCCCGAATCAAGGATGCACTGTGGAGCACCGTCAAGGCGCTCGAAACCACCGTAAACGAGCGGGTGGAACGTGCGATGAACGATGCAAAGTTGGCGCTCTCGGGCGCTGAATTGCTGGAGGCACTTGCCGACGGCACGGCCTTTCAGCGGAAACTCCGAGAAGCCACCGGCCACGTCATCGAAGAAGCCATGGAAGCGGCAAGGGAGGAACTTGCCTCCTTTCTTCAACCCGCTTCGCTTCGGTGCCCGTTCGATATCTTTACCACGTCCTGGCCGGCAAAGGTTGACCGGCAGACCATCGACGGCATCGATGCCGCCTTGGATTCCAAACTGAAGGCGGAAACAACCGGGCATTTGGTGGAGATGGCTCGTCTTCTCGGTCCGATGAAAACGCCGTGTGAACGAGCGGTGGCTCGGCTTGTTGAAACCGACCAGTGGCTCGCCGTTGCACGGTGGGCCAACGCTCATCGCTGCGTCATGCCCGAACTTGTCAAGCATGGCGTTTGGTTGGAAGAAGCCCGCCACCTTCTCCTAGGCGTAGATGCCGACCCTGTGACGTACGGGCTTGGTGCGGCCGCCGCCGAGGGCGACCAGCAGTCGCTTGCCCTGCTCACTGGAGCCAACTCGGGAGGCAAAACCACCTTGCTCGAGTGCATCGCTTACGCCACCATTCTCGCCCACATGGGCTTGCCCGTCCCCGCTCAATCCGCACGCATCGGGCACGTTGAGGCCTTGCACATCCTTGCAAAAGCAGGTGGCACGCAGAGCGCAGGTGCGCTTGAACAAACCTTGGTCGAACTTGCGACGGTGGTCAGCGACCCTACGCCAAAACTCATCCTCGCCGACGAACTTGAAGCCATTACCGAGCCCGGTGCAGGTGCTCGCATCATCGCCGGCATGCTTCTGGCAGCGGAATCTCAACCCGAGACAACGATGATGCTCGTCACCCACCTCGCCCCCGCCATTCTCGAAGCCACAGGACGTGATGATCTTCGCGTGGACGGCATTGAGGCTCGTGGCTTGGGCGAAGATTTGGAACTCCTGGTCGACCGCACCCCTCGACGAAACCACCTTGCCCGTTCCACACCGGAACTGATCGTCAAGCGTCTTGTGGAAAAGAGCAACGGTCACGCAAAGGCCTTGTTTGCTGATATTTTGGAGATGTTTCACCAACGGGACTGATCACGCTGGAAGTTCCAATTCGACGGCGAACAACGGGTCGGGGTCGGTGGAATCGTGGTAGGCGACCACCACCCCGCCGTCGGAAAGAATCCCCAAAGATGCGAAGTCAAAACGGATGTCGTTCCCTGCGCCTGAGGTGGAATCCAAGTCGCCCAGACCGATGTAGGTCAGGGTGTCGGGGGTCATGTCCTCGGAATAGCCTCGTACGTGGTAGACCGTGTCGACATCGGGCCCCTCGGTCGATTGGTATCGCACGTTGAGTACAAAGAGGTCCAGTTCACCGTTCCCCTGGAATTCCCACTCTTCAATCGACGAGGCTTTTTCACCTAAATCGTAGGTGTGGTTCGTCCACGTTAAAGCGCCATCAATAGACATGAAGTGCGTGAAAGAGGTTCCTGTATTGCTCACGCAGTGGAGGGTTCCTGCCCGGTCAATGTGACAGTACTCCGAGGGGAATTGAACGCTCAATTCGTTCCACGAAAGGGTGGTGTCCATGTAAGCAGCGTTGCCGTTGTCGTAGTAGGCCGGGAAGAGCAGGCCGCCGGAGGGAAGCGGGAAGGCTCGCATTTCTTTGTGCGGTTTATTGACGTCCCAGTAGGCGGGCAATGGCGCACCGGTGAAGTTGAGGTCGAGTTCAATGGAAGGGTCGCCTCCGTCTCGCCCGGGGAATTGGAAGGGGTAGTAGTTGAGGCCGTCAACGCTGATTTGCCCGCCTGCGTTCTGTGTTTGATGCCAGAAGTTGGAGACCACGACGCTCGCCCAATCTCCTGTTCCGAGGGTGGAATCGATGGGGCCGATCACTTCAACCTGCCACGAACGATCGTAGAAGGGTTCGGTGATGCGGTTGTAACACCACGTCCAATCGCCCTCGGATTCATCGTAGAGAATGGCATAGAACTTGTCCAGTTTCAAGTCGGCCCCCGGATATGGGAACCACGACATGGAGATGATGTCCCCGTTGGTGGCCTGCACGATGCTGCCTTCGCCAAGCCCTTCTTGTCCGGGGTTGGTGGGCACGAAGGTTCGGCATTGGGTGTCGGGCAGCACGCCGGGGATGTAGGTGTCCCACGCGTGCCCTCTGTCTGCAGAAAAGACCGGATATTCGCCGCCGATGTTCAAAATCTGCCCGTCGATGGAGGTGGCGAGGTAATGCTCGCAGCAATTGCCGCCGTAGGTAGCGTCAAACACCGCCCAGGTCGTGTTTGTGGTTTGGTTGGTCCGTAGGTCAACGGTCACAAACATCCGTTCGTCCTCGTGGCCTGCGGGGTCAATACGGTCGTAGGTGTCCCAAATGGGGGACAAGGGCTCTTCTCCAACCGTTGTACTCCCGTCGCCGAAACATCCTGCCAACAGCATGGACAACGCCATCGCCACTCCAAGTAGGCGCTTTCCCATGGGGGCTCCTGCCTTCGGCGTGATTTGAAGCCGTCGCTGGCGATGGTTGGCCAGGAATGCAGGGGTGCCTTCACATCAGCGTTCGGTCTGCACGAAGCCTTTCTTCCATGGCGAGCAGGTCGTCCAATCCCTTGTCGGTGAAACTCCCCATCCAGGTCAACGCCTCGCCGTCGATGAGGTGAAGAGCAGGCGGTGTTCCACCTAGCGCCTCAATCGCCGCCACCAAGCGTTCCCCTTCCTCCAGCGAAAATTCATGCGGTTCAGACGAGAGAAAAAGGTCGTTCACCCGCCAAGCCATGATCGATTCGGGCGTCACTACCGGATAGCCCGTTCCCTCCGGTTCGATGACGGGGACTTCATACCCCATGCAGGCAACCATGTTCCCTGCGTACGTGGCGCCGTTTGCTGCCATCAACGGTTCATGCCAGATCAAAGGGAGAGCCACCCGGCCGTTGGGTTCGGGCAGAGCGGTGAGTGTGGTCTCGAGCCGCGATGCCATCGCTTCTGCTTCCGTTTCCCGCTTCACCGTTCGCCCAAGTCCACGAAGCATTTCGGGAACCTCTGCGGGATGGCGGACATGGCAGACGAAGGTTTGGTAGCCTTGCTCGATGCACCAATCGTGGACCGCCTTGGGATTCTCGTCCCGGTCCATCACCACCACGTCCGGCTCAGATGCGGCTATTTTTCCGAGGTTGGGCGTCTTCGTTCCTCCAACCACGGGAACCCGGTCCACTGCATCGGCCGGATGAATGCACCACGGCGTCCGTCCAACGACGGACGATGCATCAAGGCCCAAATCAAACAGGGAAAGGGTCAGGCTCGGAACAAGCGAAACGATGCGCACGGTTTCCCCTCATGCTACGGTGAAGTGGACAGTGGTGCCGTCGACTTCGAAGGTTTCGGCCCCTTCTGGCGGGGTGCTGCCTTCAGGGTGGAAGACACAACCTGCACATCGGGTTTCAGCGGCGACCCAAGCTTCGTCCGCTTCTTCCATGGTCGGCCCGTTCACCATCCACACCTCGAGGTCGATGGTGGCTTCCAATTCCAAATCCATCGCCTTCCTTTGAGCCTGCACACGGCGGGTGATGTCCCGAGCCATGCCTTTTGACAGCAGTGCGGGTGAATCGTTCATGTCCAACACGAGGCTGACGTGCAGGGATGCTCCGTCCGCATCGGGGACCTCGACGGTTTGTGCTGCGAATCCCGGGCGTTCAACGCGCTTGACGTCCACATCGCTTGCTTCGACCGTAACGCCGAGCACTTCAGCACCGCCGGCGTTGATGGCCTGCAACAACGCTTCGGGGTCTTCAGCGGTACGAATGGCCTGCGCCACCTCGTTGACGGTTGAGCGAGCCTTGGGCGCCAACGCTCGGAAATTGGGTGCGAGCTCAATGCGCTGGAATCGGTCAAGGTCGTTTTCCACCAGCATCGTTTCGACGTTCAACTCTTCAGCGAGCAGGTCGTGGAATTCGCTGAGGTCTGGACCGGCGACGATCCAGCCTTGAGCGCACGGAAGGCGTTGACGCCGGTTGCCGTCAATGCGAATGCGGCGTCCGGCTTCGGCCAATTCTCGGACCAAAGCCATGGTCGCTTCGAGTTCCGGGTCTGTGGGCGGGAGCGTGGCGGTGGCTTTTGCGGCAACTTCGTCCCAGTCGTCCGAGGTTGCTCCTTCCAGGGAACCGGGAACGCCTGCGGGCCAAGGAGCGGTGTGGACCGAGGCTCCGGTGAGGTTGCGATGGATTTCATCGACCATGAAGGGCGCCACGGGTGCAACGAGCCGGCAAACGGTGAGCAGCACTTCGTGAAGGGTGTGCTGGCAGGAACGCTTGTCGTTGCTGTCCGCTTCGTCCCAAAGGCGTCGTCGGCTTCGACGAACGTACCAGTTTGACAGATCGTTGACCACGAAGTCTTCCAAATCTCGACCGGCCTTGTGGAACTGCCAGTTCACGAAGTTCTCGTGGTAGTCGTTCGCCACGGTGCCGAGGCGGGAGAGCACCCATCGGTCGAGGGCAGGTCGCTTAGCGACGGGAACAGTGGACGCCTCGGGGTCAAATCCGTCGAGAGCGGCGTAATCGGCGTGGAATTTGTAAACGTTCCAGAGCGTGAGGAACATCTTGGCGTAGGTCTCTCGCACCCCGTTGGGGTCGAACTTCATCGGGTTCCAAGGTGCTCCTGCGGTGACCATGTACCATCGCGTGGCGTCGGCCCCTTCTCGGTTGAAATGGTCCCAGGGGTCGACGATGTTTCCTCGAGATTTTGACATCTTTTTGCCTTCAGCATCGAGGATGAGGCCAAGGGAAAGGCAGCGTTTGTAAGCCGGTTGGTCGAACACGGTTGTCGAAACGGCCAACAAGGTGTAGAACCAGCCGCGGGTTTGGTCAACGCCTTCGCAGATGTAATCGACGGGAAACGAGGCGTTGAACACCTCTTCGTTTTCGAAGGGGTGGTGCCATTGCGCAAAGGATGCACAGCCGGAATCAAACCAGCAGTCCATCACGAAAGGCTCTCTGTGCATGACTTCGCCGCTGTCTGAGAGGAGTTTGAACCCGTCCACAATGGGGCGGTGGAGGTCAACATCGTCGGGGCAATCGGGGTTGGCGATGCCCGCCGCTACGGCCCTTGCCACCTCCTCTTGGAGTTCTTTGATGGACCCGACGCACTTCATTTCTCCGCTTTCACTGCGCCAGACGGGCAACGGTGTGCCCCAGTACCGTTCGCGAGAGATGGCCCAGTCCTTGACGTTTCGAAGCCATTCGCCAAAGCGTCCTTCGCCCACCCAATCGGGCGCCCATTCCACTTGGTCGTTGAAGTTGAGCAGGTTCTCTTTGACGGCGGTCATGCGGACAAACCAGGAGTCCATGGCGTAGTAGAGCAACGGATGGTCCGTTCGCCAACAGTGCGGGTAGTCGTGCGCGTAGGCCTTTTCCCGGTAGAGCAAGCCGCTTTCTGGCCCCTTTCCGTTGGTTCCCTTCGGTGAGGAAAGCAGCGAGATGATGGTTTCGTCGCACGCCTTGACATAACGACCGTCGAGTTCGGGGTGGGTGCCGGTGACGAAGGAACCGTCCATGGCCACGGTGTGATGTGCCGGAAGTCCTGCCTCCATGCCGAGGTTGTAGTCGTCCTCACCGTACATCACGGCGGTGTGGACAACGCCAGTTCCGTCGGTCGTTGTGACCCAATCGGCCTCAAGGACGGTCCATGCCGTCGTGGAATCACCTTTGGGGACGGCGCCGGGGAACAACGGTTCGTACGACCGCCCAACGAGGTCAGCACCGAGGAACTCGTCAACGATGTCGACGTGGTGGCGCAAGACTTCTTTCATTAGGTCCTTCGCAAGGATGACCTCCTCCCCAACGTCCGCACCGCCTGCACCTTCCCAATGTTCGCCGGCGGCTTCTTTGATGCGACACCGGACGTAGGTGACTTCTGGCCCAACCGCTAAGCCCACGTTGCCGGGCAGCGTCCACGGGGTGGTCGTCCATGCGAGGATGGAAGCGTCATCGTCGGTGAGTTTGAATTTGACATACACCGAGGGCTCTTCCACCTCTTTGTAGCCCAACGCCACCTCATGGCTCGAGTACGAAGTCCCGGTTTGCGGACAGAACGGGAGCACTTTGTGGCCGCGGTAGAGCAGACCTTTGTCGAACATTTGTTTGAGGGCCCACCACGCTGATTCAACGTAGTCGTTGTCGAGGGTGACGTACGGGTTGTCGAGGTCCACCCAATACGCCATGCGCTCGGTCATTTCTCGCCATGCGGCTTCGTAAGTCCAAACGGATTCTCGACATGCTTGGTTGAATTCGGCCATGCCAAAGGCTTCAATCGCTTCGTTGCTCATCAAATCCAGCCGCTTTTGGACTTCGATCTCCACCGGCAGGCCGTGGGTGTCCCAGCCGCCTTTTCGCTCCACGAGGAAGCCTTCCATCGCTTTCCACCGACAGACGAGGTCCTTGTAGGTCCGAGCAACGACGTGATGGATGCCGGGTTTTCCGTTGGCGGTTGGAGGTCCTTCGAGGAAAATGAACGGGGCTCCGTTTCGCCGCACATCAATGGAGGTTTGGAAGGTCTTCTCGTCCGCCCATCGCTTCAACAAATCGGTTTCCAACTGAACGGCGTTCAGTTCACCTGCCGCTTTGGGTGGAGCCATGCTTCGTCCACCGGGGGAGCGGTTTTGAACCTCACTCAATTTTTTGTTCATTTTCCGCAGACCTGCGTCTTTGCGCGTTTGGAAAGGAACCGCTGAAGTGCGCTAGACTCCAATTCAGCGAGTGGTGGCGGGGGTATG
>JAUREJ010000015.1:0-25897 GCA_030827475.1 Candidatus Poseidonia sp. | reverse complement strand
CCTGCGTCTTTGCGCGTTTGGAAAGGAACCGCTGAAGTGCGCTAGACTCCAATTCAGCGAGTGGTGGCGGGGGTATGTTTCAAGTCCTTCAACGACCACCCCAGTCCATGGCGGGCGGCCGTATGCAGGCGAAGGCGCTCCTTCTCGTTGTGTTGATGGTCTTCGGAGGCAGTTTTGGGACCCTGTTCATGGCGCCATCATCTCCTGGTTTGCTCGAGAAGGGAACACCTGCCATGTTCGTAGGTGAAGGCGACCAAATGGACCTCACGCTCACGCCCACGCCGAACACGAATTTCAAACTCGATTTGCCGGCTGACGAGGCCTTGGTCAGCGCTGAAATCCTGTTCACGCCCAAGGTACTCCCGCTTCAATCCGGCTTCGTCTGGGACGACGCTGCAGACTGGAACCACGCCGACGCCGTCAAGAACGGTTCATCCGTCTCCAACGGAGCGTTGACGGGTTCCTCGGCGGGCGTCCTTTGGGACTTTAACACGAACAATCAGGGGTGGACCTTTTCGGGTTATGGCGGGCGAATCACCTCACCAACGTGCGGGATGAACGGCAGCTCGGGGGGTTCCCTACAGACATACGCCGGTTCATCGTACGCTACTTCGCCCGTGGTGAACCTCGCCGGAGGCATCAACATCCCCTTCCATGCTTGGGTTCGTCAAGGCTCAAGCGGATGCGGCGAGGAACCGGATTCCAACGAGGACCTGTACTTCCAATACAAAACCTCGGGAGGGTCTTGGGTGAACTTCCGCACCTTTAGCGGTTCGACCAGCGGTGGCTCAGTGACTCCCTTTCAGATGACGCTCCCCGCCGCTGCCGTCCACGCATCCTCGCAATTCCGCATTCACCAAAACAGCGGCAGCGGGACGTGTTGCGATTATTGGTTCGTGGACGACGTCCACATCGCAACGCCGCCAGAATCCAATTGGACGAGCCCATCGCTTGGCCACAAGAGCGGAAGCACCCAATTGCTCGCCGATGACACCTACGCCCCGGTGTATCTCGAAGCCGAAATCCCCGAAGGTGCCTACTTGAACTGGTCAGTCCTCAACTCGGCTGGTGAACCCATACCCGGCATGAGGGGGACGAACGACCTTATCATCCCTCTCGATTTACTCGACCACGACACCGTTGACCAGTTCCGAATCCATTTGGAGTTCAAAGGCGGCGAGGCGGGCATGCCGATGGTGTATGCCGTCACCGGCGACGGGTCCGTCACCGAATCCTTCGTGACCGATCCGGTCGGTCGCGGCTGGGTGCTCAACGGCAGTCTCTACCAACCCAGCAGCACCGGTCTGACCGGCGATGCGAACGCCACGGCCACGTCGCCGTGGCTGCTGGCCAGCAGCCCAGTCTACGACGCACGTCTTGGTGGCTCGGTGACCAACGCCTTGGTTCAAGTTCGGTTCAACCCTGGTGAGGACTGGACCAATGTCAGCCTCCCTTACACCCCGATTGTGACCCAAGAGGTCGTCGGCATGCAAGTCCGTTTGGCTGCACTTCCCCCCTCGGACGGGAACATGAGCAACTTCACCTCTTGGACCGCTTCTGAATTTTCACTTGACCTGTATGGAGGTCAGCATCCCGCTCGCCCGGGATTGGATTTCAACCTTGACGAACGCTTTGAGTGGGGCGGCGATGACGAGCGTGTTGGCACGTGGGGATGGCAGAACCGCTTTGAGAACGGGGAAGAACGCATGGAGGTCGCTTTGAGCAGCGGGTCGCCATCCTTGGCCAAGTTCTGGGTGCCTAAGGACGACCTTTCCTCGCTCGGTTTCAGTTACTCGGCGCAGAGCGGTACGATCAACGACGTGGCGCTGTTTGTGGGCCCGACCTTTATCGCCAACCGCAGCAACACCAACAGCGGCGGGGGTGTCTTCCACCTCAACGGGAGTGAATTCGGTACCATCACCAACGCTCTGGCCAACGTGACGGCCTCAGTGGACGTATTGGGCGCGGCCTACACCGAAGTGCGGATTGAAATCACCGGGACTGGAACGGCCGTTCTCGGTGGATTGCGAGCCACCCACAACGCCTCGCACCGCATCGTGGCCGATGCGAGTTCGGCCTTCGTGATGGGCGTGAACGAAGCACGAACATCCGTTACCCCCGTGGGCGGTATGCAGGCCATTCCACTTCCCTTCGCAGCCGATGAACGGGGCGGTCTGACCGTTTCGGTGCTCGACCTTCACACCTCCGACGACATCGTGCTTCAATCCGGCATGATGGTCGACGCCGAACAGGTGCTGACATCAAGCCAACGCTGGCAGACGGTTTCAACGTCTTACGACGTGAACAGCGGGAGCCTCACCCACCACCGTCTCGACGTGTTCAGCAAAACCCACCACGCCACCTGGCTTTTCCCCACTTCGGGCGATGCACCGGTTGGATTGGGCGATTCAGCTTTGGTCGAACTGCACCCCGTCGACGGCATCACGACGAGTGAAGACGGCTCTACCGTTCACGTCAACATCACCTTCCGAATGCGCCCCGATTGGGACGATGAAATGCAGTTGACGGCCACCTCTCGGGCCGTGATGCAGAACGGTGTCATCTCGATTCCATTTTCGCACACCTGGGGGTCTTCCTCCGCTCAAGGCTATGAAAACGACCTGGAACTCAATGGCGTCGTCTTTTCAGAAGATGGCGTCCCCTTTCCTGGTACGCGGCAATACCTTCGGGGCGGCGAATCGATGAACCTCTCCGTCAAGGTTGGTTTTGAAGGTTTAAATTCACTTCACGGCTTTGTCGAGGGCGATGCACGTCTCACCCTGTATCGCGACGGGGTTCAAATCCGAAACACGACCGAACTCGACGGGGCCTATTGGAACGTCACCGAATCCATCCCGTTCACTTACGGCGACGTGACCTGGACGGTGCGCCTCGAATCGCTCAACGGCTCAACGGTGGTCGACCCTGCGGAGGTTGCCCGCACGTTCACGGTGGACTCGGTAAAGCCACGAGTGATCGCCACCTCGATGGAGGCCTACGACCACCGCGAACCAAGCCCCACTCAAGTGATGCAAGTCACCATCTTGGACCAACCTGTTCTTCCGAGTGCGATGTCGGCGATGGTGTGGAAGGAATGGGTGGACGACGCTAACCTCAACGGCTGGCCCGACGAAGGCGAGTACCAATCGACGACGATGCTCTTGCCCAGCGACTTGACGGCGCTCACAGGCGTCTACACCTTGATGATCGACGATACGGCCGGCAGCCTCGGGCAAAAGGTCGCTATCTACTTGGAAGGAACCGACCCTTCAGGGTATGCAATTCAAGATGGCGGCAGCGCTGAAGAGGGCGACCAGTTGTTCATCTATCAACTGGCGATTGACGGCGCACCGGAGTTGATGCCCGATGCCTTTGGCTGGGTCGGCGGGCGTCAATCGTGGATTCACCCCGGTCAGCCTTACGAACTCAACGTCAAGATCACCGAGCCCAACGGTGGCTCGGACCTGTCAACGGTCGATGTGATGCTTGCAAGCAATCAGGGCAGCGACCCGATGACCATCGAGTGGACTTTTGCCTCCAACAACTGCTCAACCGAATCTGTCCACATCGTCATCCGATCCTGCACCATGCTGGGTGCTAACGGGCTTGCTGGACCGTTTGAGAAGGACATGACCCTCAACATCCAGATGACGTTTGGCTGGAACACACCCGACTTGGGCGAGAATCGAAGAGAACCCGCGATTTTGGTGGTTGACCGAGCGGGTCAAGAGGAACTCCGGGCCTTCCCCGAACACAGGTGGCGCTTCTCTGCAGGACTGAGCATTCCTGAAGAAACCGTTGACCTCCACCTGACGCGAGGCGCTTTCCTGGGCGACGGTGCCCGAGTGACACCGCTGACGCCGATGGAACTCTCCGGTGGTTTGGTGTTCAGCGAAACGTCCACCGTTCCTACCTTTGATTGCGATGTTAACGTCTTCTTTGCCGGCCAAACCTACGTCGCCACGGCGGTTGATGGCATTTGGTCCGTTCCCGTTCAAGCCCCCGCCTCTTCCGGTTCCCTGCCGATGACCTGGGAAGTTGGCTGCCTGTTCGGCCAAGGTGTTGACCTTACGGATAAGGAAACCTCGGTGAGATGGATCGTCGTTGACGGCACCGGTCCTTCGCCCGTCGAGGTGCTCTCCCCGCGACCCATGGCCATCTTGGGCGGACAAAATCACGAGGTTCGGGTGGTGGTCATCGAACTTGGAGGTCTTGATCTCCAGTCGCTGGAACTGGTGTGGACCGTTGAGGATTTCGAAACCGGTGACACGATTCGCTCTGGACGTGAACCCCTCTCGCTTGAGGGTGAGGCCCTCGATGGTTTGAGTTTGGAACTCTTTGCCGACATGAACCTCACCGAAATCACCGATGAAATGCTCATCGACCGGATGGTTGTCAACATCGCCATCCAAGGACGAGATTTGGCGGGCAACGCTGTGACCGGCCTTGAAGGCGACCTCGCCAACCCAATCTTGGCAACGTGGAACATGGAATGGCTTCAGCCGAAGTTCGCTTTATCTCCCACCTCGTTGACTTACTCACGTTTGCTCATGGATGTGGGCGATGCCACCTCCATTCAGCTGGAAGTCGAGAACATCGGCACCCGTGGAGGCAGCACCGAAGTCACCTTTGAAGCCGTCAACATGGACGGTGAGCGATTCCTCATCCAGCGCCTCAGTGTGACCGCTGAAGCCGGTGCCGTGGGCGTGGTTTCGGTGGATTGGCAGCCGGCCGGGCCTGGAATGCAATGGGTTGAGGCGACCTTGGAGAACGGCCAAACATCCAGCGGTCCGACGGTGGACGTGCGGGTGGCTGAAGAGCCGTCCTTCTCGCAGAAGGTGTTCGGCGATGTCAACCCCCTCATCGGCTCCATCACGGCCTTGTTGCTCGTTGCCGTGGTGCTCTCGTTGTTGATTTGGATGAAGCGCATGACGGTGAACCAAGGCTCGAAAATCGCCTACGACTGGGACGATTATTCTTCTGACCTTGAAGAGGACGAAGCGACCTCTTCCACCGCAGCCGTGGCTCCAGAAACCTCCTCTGCCTCCGCCGAGCAAGAGGGTGGAGATGCTTCGGATGCTGGCGGAGAAACGGACTGGGTGATGGGCTCCGACGGTTACTGGTGGTACCATGATAAGGCGACCAACGAATGGTGGTACAAGGATGCCGACGGTGAGATCGTGAAGCATCCGTGACCCAATTCGAGGCGAGATCATGACAAGAATTGCCTTATTGCAATTTGACCCGACGGTGGGGGATTTGGCGCACAACGCCGCTCGCCTCGAAGGCTTGGTCCAACTCGCCGCTGAACACGGTGCGGAAGTTGGTGTGTCCACCGAGTTGGCTGTTTGTGGCTATCCTCCACGCGACCTCCTTCTGGAACACGATTTCATTCAACGTTCACTTGCGGCCGCGTTGGGCATCAACAGCCCGATTCCGTTGTTGGTGGGCACACCCTTACCCGCTGAAGACCAACGCTCCTTGCCTACCAACGGTGTGGTACGTTGTGGACCCGAATTCACCTCCTTGAACGGGAACTCGCAAGCACGTGTCGTGGCTGAAAAGCAACTTCTCCCCACCTACGATGTGTTTGACGAAGCCCGGTATTTCTCGGCCAAAAACCGCTCGGGTTTGGCTCGCTCCTTGGGACGGTTGAACCTCGGTGTGACCGTGTGTGAAGATGCCTGGCAGGCGGCCGGAAGCACGCCATCGGCATACGCCCAAGACCCGATTGAACACCTCGCCGAATGGTGCCGTCAGGGCGTGAGCATCGATGCGACCGTCAATCTCTCGGCTTCGCCGTTCCACACCGAGAAATTCACCACACGGTTGCACGTGGCTCGACACGCCGCTTCGGTGCTCAACCATCCTTTCCTCCTCGCTAACCAGGTCGGCGGCAACGACGACTTGCTGTTTGACGGTCGAAGTTTGGTGGCATGGCCCGACGGCCGAGCCGTCGTCGCCCCTTCGTGGTGCGAAGGCGTGCTCATGGTCGATCTAAACGGTCCAGAAAGGTGCATCTGGGTCCCGAGCACAGCCGAGGATGCTTTGATGATCGGTCAAGGGACAACCGTCACGCTTACCGCCTCCCAAACCGGCCTCGAAACGGTGGATGCCGTGGACGAATTGACCGACGCGGTGGTGACTGGACTGGCCGATTATTGCCGGAAGTCCAACATCGGTTCCATCGTGCTTGGCCTTTCCGGAGGCATTGATTCAGCGGTCGCTGCCTGCGTTGCTGTCGCTGCCTTAGGGCCTGAAAACGTCACGGGTCTGGCCATGCCAAGTCGCTATTCCTCCCACCACTCCATCGACGATGCGCTCTCCACCGCCAAGGCTCTCGGGATGGCGTGCGAGGTGCATCGCATCGACGAAATGCACACGAGCGTCGAAACCACCTTGGCCACCGTGCTCGAAAACGGGCATCCTGTGGCCGGAGAAAACCTCCAAGCCCGCCTTCGTGCAATTCTCGTGATGGGGTACGCCAACGCTCGATCCAGCATGGCGATTTCAACGGGCAACAAATCCGAAATTGCCCAAGGGTATTGCACGCTTTATGGCGACATGGCGGGGGGGTATGCTCCTTTGGGAGACGTGTACAAAATGGACGTTTACGCCATGGCCCACCGTTTCAATCAACGAGCGGAAGCCCTCGGTCGCCCCGCCCCGGTATCATCCTCCACCCTCACCAAACCGCCCTCCGCTGAGTTGGCTTTCGATCAAGTCGATGCCGACTCCTTGCCACCTTACGAAGTGCTGGATGCGGTGCTCCGAGCCCACATTGAATCGGGAATGAACGCTGACGAGATGATGGAAGCGGGTTTCGATGAAGGGTTGGTGATGGACGTCCTCCAACGTCTTGAGCGGACGGAACACAAACGATGGCAGATGGCTCCATCGCCTCGGGTTTCCTCTCGGGCCTTCGGACAAGGTTGGCGACGTCCGCTGGCGTCGAACCACGACTGGCGAGGCGCTCCGCGTTGAGCGGTGGTCTCAAAAACGCACGGGGAAACCAAGTGCCGTGTCAGGCTCCATCACCAACATCGCAGGGTATCGGTTCGTTGACCTTGACGACCGAGAAGAACTGCAGGCGGTGTTACGGAGTGTTTGTTTGGATTTGGGCCTCAAAGGAACCGTGTTGTTGGCGCCGGAGGGCATCAATTTCTTCGTCGCTGGGCCGCAGACCTCCATCACGGCCTTTGTGAGCCATCTGGACCTTGACGAACGGTTTCGAGCCATTCCCCTCAAGGTCTCGTTCACCGATTACCAACCGTTCAACCGCATGAACGTGCGGCTCAAGAGCGAAATCATTTCCGTTGGGCTTGACCACATTCGGCCGCACGATTTCACGGGTGAGGAAATCACCCCTGAGGCCTTCAAGGGCATGCTCGACCGCGGTGAGTTTGTCCATGTTCTCGACACGCGCAACGCTTACGAATTGAGGTTGGGCACGTTCGAGAACGCCATCGATTTGGACCTTAGGACGTTCCGTGCGTTCCCCGAGGCCGTGGCAGCGTTGCCGGAAGACATGAAAAACGAACCCGTGGTGATGTTCTGCACGGGCGGGATTCGTTGCGAAAAGGCGAGTGCCATCATGATCGAGGCGGGCTTTACCAACGTCAAGCAGCTTAAAGGAGGCGTGCTCGGTTACTTCGAGGCGGTCGGCGGCGCACATTGGAACGGCGATTGCTTCGTGTTTGACCAGCGCGTCGCAGTGAATCCGGACTTGATTGAAACCGACGTCGTGATGTGCTTCGCCTGCAGGGAACCGCTTTCGGTTGAAGAGCAGGCCTCGCCCGATTACGTCGTGGGAACATCTTGCCCCTATTGCATTGAGCGAAACGATGTCGCACCCATCAACGCTGAATGACGATCCAATCATCAGACAACTCGCCGTGACTCCAACGGTGCCACTCGTGACCGGTTGAACCGTCGTGAGCGATGAAAAAGACTTGGGAATCGCTCACCACCATCGACCCGTAGGTGAACGCTTCGGAGGAATTCCCGCTGCCTGGCCATGGGTTGTAGACCGGACGGAGTGCATTGCCCTCAACGGCCCAGAGCATCACGCCAACATCGTTTCCTTCAATGCGGCCGTCGCTCAGCACCAACCAACCGTCTCCGACGGCGACAGCACCCCTCAGATCGGAGGAAAGAACACCGGGAGTGAGGTCGTATAGGACCCGAGTGCCCAACGGGGTGGCGTCCGTGACGCAGAGTTCGGTACCGAGCGTGGCCGTCACGCAGTCAAAGAGCAAGCGTTCTCCGGTTGAGGCCACGCCCATCTGGGCGCCCGGAGCGAGCAGGTTGGTGCTCAACTGAACGGTGATGCCGTTCGCAATGTTGGTGGTCCACAGATGGGCGTTGCTGCTCGAAACAGCAGCGTCGTACACCAGGTTTTCGCCGATGAGGTGCAAGCCCATGCCTTCGCCCATGCGCGTGTCACCGCTGGAGGGTGCAAGGGAGGTGAGCCAAGCCATTCCCCCATCGCTTGCAAGGTGGAGCAGTTGTTTGACCGCCCCCTTGACGGCCACGGCATACAGGTCATCACCGTCGTCCACCAGATGGGCGAGGGAGCCGCTTCCCAGCGGATTGACATCCCAAGAGACCACCGAGCCGTCGTTGCCGACAAAGATCGGTTCGACTTCGCCACCTGCGTCCATCGCGCTCATCCACACGCCGGCCGGACCGGTGTGAAGCCATCCCGCTCCGAGTTGGTTCAACGAAGCGATCCCCGCTTCGACACTCGCTTGAACGGTGAGGTTCCACGCCGGTTGTTGGGTCCAAGGAAGAAGTTGGGTCCCGTTCGTCCACAGCAAGGAGCCGTTGACGGCGCGCAGCAACTGGCCGCCCATCCACGGTTGAGGTGGACTGATTTCGACAGCTCCCAAGGCGAAGGTTCCCGTTTCGGTGCCGTCGCTGACCCAGAGCTGCCGTCCGTTGACGCCGTCGTCGGCATCAAAGACGACCGCCTTGCCGTTTTGCACCAAAAGTAGACCCAGGTCGCGTCCGGGCAGGGCGTCCCCGTTCGGGTGCAGGTCAGCCACCATGTTCGACCCGTTTGTGCCGGGGACCTGCACGTGCAGTTCGCAGCCGTGAACGCCGTCGGTGGTGGCATGAAGGAAGCGGCCGGTCTCACCGAGCCACGCCGCGGCGTCGCAACTGGTTGACATCGAATTGCTGATGCCGGGAGATGAATCGGTGATTCGCTCAGAGCGCAAGGGGGTGAAACAGAAGTTCAGCGATTCGTGCACCTCGTCCTCTTCGAGCAGGGCGTTGTTGGCGGTCCCGTTCCCCCATCCGTCGTCCACGCCGAAGCGAACGAGAAAACCATCGCTGCAGATGTAAGGGGGCGCCGTGACCTTGTCGACCAGCGCCGACGCGCCTTGCGAACCGTTGAGGCCTTCGCTTCCGTCAACGCCGTTGGAACCCGTCAGTCCGATTGCACCGTTGCAAACGGTGACCGTGTCGTCGCTCTCGGATTCGTTCAGGACACCGTCCATGTTGAGGTCCATACCGGACCCGATGAGCGAGCCACCGGTCGGACACGTGGCGTTGCCGACCGGAAGAGGTTGCACGTTGAGCAACGTCGCCACGGCGTCTGCTCCGCTTTGACCGGGTTGGCCCTGCGGTCCGGAAAGGCCTCGCAAGCCGTGACAGATCTCGGTGGTGTCCTGGACTTCGTTGGCATCCAACACCCCGTTGTCGTTGCTATCAAGGCCTGTCATGAAGCGAACGCCGCCTTGGGTGCACGGTGCAAAGGGCGCAAAGGGCTCGCTTTCAACGAGCAGACTTTGGGATTCCGTCTTGGGTTCCTTCAGGTTTCCAAGGAGGGCGTTGTTGTAGGTCGCCAACACCAGAGCAAGCACCAAACCAACAACTTGGACGGCCGTGAACAGTTTGCTCTTTTTGCTGGATGGAGCGCTTTGCCGGGGGTTCTCATTTCTCTCCTGTTCATCACGGAACGGAGGGTTTTCCGATTCAATTGCCGGTGGTTGAGGCATAGGGGGCATTTTCAACATCATAGCACATTAAACTTCTTTTTCAGTTTGAACAACCTGACCTTCAAAGGGGTGGATTGATGGTGTTTCAGCCGTTGGAAAGGCCATGGAGCCCCCGCAACGGTTGGTCGACCAACTGGAAGGTAAGGAGGGAAAAACCCGACAAATGGGGGCCCGACTGGTCCTCGATTTGGCCGACACCACGAAAGCGCAAGGCTACGTTGAAGCCGTTCACGCCCACGTTTCGGGTGTATCCGTCATCACCGGCGGCCACGGTTTGCGGCGGTTTTTGCGCGACCTCGCCGAAGAGGACGACGGGAAGGTTGCCGTGCCGACCACCTTGAACTCGGCCGGATGCGACCGCGAAAAAATGGAGGAAATGGCCATTGAGTGGCCCGATTTCCTCGAACAACAATTCGAGATTGTGCAGGCCTACGAGCAACTCGGCATTGAAGCAACCCTGTCGTGCACCCCGTACGACCGAGGCATTGACGACATGTCGGGGATGGCCTCGTGGGCAGAGTCGAACGCCGTTTGTTTTTCCAACACGTGGACCTCCTTGGTGACGAATCGCGAATCCGGCCTTTCAGCGTTGGCGACCGCACTCACGGGGTATGCGCCCAGGTGGGGGTTGCACCTTGAGGAGCATCGGATGCCGAACCTTCACGTTCACGTGGAATGCGAACTCAACGACCTCTCGGACTGGTCGGTGCTGGGCGATTGGATCGGCAAGCAGGTTCGTCCGGAGTGGAAGGTTCCCTTCGGACCGATGCCGTACATCACCGGATTGCCCAAGTGGATTTCCTTCGCATCGAAGAAAGCCCTGACGGCAGCAGCGGCGAATTACGGCTGCGCCATGTTGTGGGCTGAAGGCCACACCGTCGCCCCCCCGCTCCAAGCAAACGGCTCCGGTGGCTACTTGCCGCCAGAAGGTGGATGGCAGGGCGAGTTGCGATTCACGGCAGAAGACCTCGCTCAGCGCTACGAGGAACTGGCACCAAAAGGGCGTGTGGACCTGGTGGTCATCGGGTGCCCGCAGGCCAGCCTTGAGGAATTGCGCCTCACGGCCGCTGCGGTGCGTTCGTACATGGAGATGGGGCAGAAAATCCCCGACCATCGCCTTTGGGTGTTCACGAGCGGGGAAAATTACCGCCTCGCAGAGGCCGATGGGACCCTGGGATTGCTCGAGGAGGGGGGGGCGCTCGTGCTCAAAGACACCTGCCCCGAGGTCACGCCCTACAACCGAACGAAGTACAACCATCTGCTCACCAATTCCCTGAAAGCGGAACATTACCTCACCAGCGGCCTGAATCGGTTGCCCACCAGCGTGATGCCCATCCAAGCCTGTGTGGCTCACGCGATGGACCCGAACCTGCTCCAAGGTGACGCGCCGGTCCTCGAAACCAAAGCCCAACCTCAGCACGCTTCGGCGAAGACCCACCGGTCGGGCGCAGCGTCGTTTCATGGAGAGGGCTTGCGCTCACAACCCTCCTTTACGATTGAGGGCAAAGCTCTCGTCACGGATGTGCCCATCACCTACCTCGGTTACGTCAACCGAGACACCGGAGTGGTTGAGGAGCCTGGTCACCCGCTTGATGGCTTTGCGCTTGAAGACACTGTGCTCATCTACCCAAAAGGCTCGGGGTCCACCGTTGCGCCTTACGTACTCATGGGACTCATTTACACCGGAAAGGGTCCCAAGGCGGTGGTGAACCGGGACGTGTGTCCTCTGACCTTGCCTGCGTGTTCGTTGCTCGGCTTGCCGTACGCCCACGGGTTCGATGCCGACCCGTGTTACGGTGTCAACACCGGCGATACGGTCCGACTGACCCGCACCGAATCGGGCGTGACGCTTGATGTGGTGGAGCGTGTCTCACCATGACCTTGCGCGTGCTCGTCACCGGGGGCGCTGGGCTGATCGGTGTCGGTTTGGTTGAACGCCTTTTGGCCGAAGGCCACCGCGTGGTGGCGTTGGACAACCTCTTTCGCGGCCAAAAGGAGCATATTGAAGGCTTCATGGGCCAGGATGGATTTGAATTCGTTGAAGGCGATGTCACTTCCGAAGATGACCTGGCACGCTGTGCAGAGGTGTTGGGTGGCGTGGACCTCGTTCACCATTTGGCCGCCATCAACGGGACGAAATGGTTCCACGAAGCGGCCCGGAAGGTGATCGACGTGAACGTGAACGGGACCTTGGTGGCGCTTTCGATGGCAGAACGGTGGGGGGCCCGTTTTGTCCTCGCCTCTTCTCCTGAAGCCTTCGGCGATGCCGTGACGATGCCGATTCACGAGGTGCAGGAGAGCGTGTTCCCTCCTGGTGAGGCACACCAGCGCTTTTCGTACGGTGCAAGCAAGTACCTCGATGAAGTGGCCGTTCAGCACGCTGTCCGTGGAGGACTTGACGCCCGTATCGTCCGCCCCTTCAACGCCTACGGCCATCGCATGGTGAGCGATGCCTACGGACAGGTCATCGGCATGTTGTTTGGCGCTGTTCAGCGGCAAATGCCGATGCTCGTGCACGGTGACGGGTCCCAAACACGAAGTTTCACGCACCTTGACGACATTGTCGAGGGGTTTTATCTCGCAGGGGCTTTGGACGAAGGGCTTGACGGATCTTCGCTTGCGGGTCTCGCCTTCAACGTGGGGAGCACCGAGGAGACGACGGTCCTCGCTCTTGCCAAAGCCGTGAACGAAACCGTGGGTTCGAAGGCGGTGGACATCGTGCTCGGAGGTGGGTATCCTGGTGATGCCTTGCGGCGCGTTCCTGCGTGTGAACGAGCTGCGGTCAAGTTGGGTTGGAAAGCGAAGATATCGCTTCAAGAAGGGCTTCGTCTCATGTGGGCGAGGCTTCAATCTTCACCGTAATGCTTCGTGACGCGTCGCTTCCATCCTTGAGGCGAGGGCGTCATGTCGTCCCTGCCGTGCTGGCACAGGACGTCAAGACCGGATGCTGGCGCCGAGGAGGATGTGAACCACACCGCCTCGACCCGGAGAACGACCAAGGTGGCCACCGCATCGGGCAACGGGTGTTCCTCGACGTAGGTCACCTCAACCGCAGCGACGGCTTCCTTGAGCAGACGCTGGTCGTCCTCGGAGGTGGACAGGGCGATACTGGCGCCTTCCTGCTCATTGGGAGGGAAGGGCGTGGCCGTTTCGTCCACGATCTCGGCCCCGCGTGAGGTCGGTGGGAGGAGGTTCAAGACGGCGCTTCCGGAGGTCCGGAGGTTGGTGAGCGTGTCCCGGGGCCGGCCGTCTTTGTGAATGGAAAACGAAGCGGTCAGGTACGGGGGTGCGGTGGAGACCTGCATGAACGATGAATACGGAGCAAAGTTGACACCTCCGTCGGCATTGGTGGTGCCTGCGAGCACCACCGGACGCGGGGAGAGCAGGTTGTTGAGCCACACGCTTCGCTCCACGTGGCCCATGTCCTCGACGTTCATTCGAACATGGGTATCGGCCATCGGTGTTGCAGCGGGGTTAAACCAAGCATCAAGGGTCCCGTTTGCGATTTCCTCGAGTGCGTGGTTGTTGAATTCGATGTAGCTTTCCCATTTCGCAACCTCCTCGGATTCGCCCCGCTCAATCTTTCTCTGAATGGAGGCTTCGGCATAGGCGTTGCACTTTCGAAGAAAGGCGGCCACTGCTCCACGCTCGTCGGTCATGGTTTTGCCTCCCGTCGTGCCTCGTATTCGGCTCTGGACATGAGGTGTTTGGCCGGGTTGCCCGCCCAGACTTCGTTTTCTGGAATGGATTTCGTCAGCACCGAACCCGCACCGAGAACGCTGTTTTTCCCCATCGTGCAACCCGGAACCACCGTGGCTCCTCCGCCGACAACAGCACCTTCCTCAAGGGTGACGGGTTGCCATTTTTCCCGGTCGTTGGAGGGCGGAAACTTGTCGTTGAGCAGCACTGCAGAAGGTCCGATGAACACGTTGTTGTGCAAAATGCACGCATCAGCAATGTATGCTGCTCCTTGGATTTTACACCGGTTGCCGATCACGACCCGTTGTCCGATGTGCGCGAGGGCGCCGATGGAAACTCCCTCGCCAATGAGGGTATCATGGCCGATGTGACAGGGCCACCACGCCACGGAACCCTTGCCGAGTTCAACCCGCTGGCCGGCCAATGGCAGCGATGTCATGGGGTCACCTCATGGTTGGATGCCCAATTCACGCATCAGCATCGAAACATGGCCTTTGGCTTTGACGTTGTAACGGGCCCATCCGAGTGTACCGTCGGGCTGAATCACAAAGGTTGAGCGGGCGCAACCCATGTACTCTCGACCGTAATTCATCTTGAGTCGCCATGTCCCGTAGGCGTTGTGCAGGGCAAGGTCTTCGTCCAACAAGAGAGGAAAATTGAGTTCTTGCTTGTTCACGAAGTTCTGATGCGAGCGCTCGGAGTCTTTTGAAACCCCGAAAACGACGTGGTTTTCGGTGTTCAGCAAGGCCATGTTGTCACGGAAGTCGCAGGCTTGCGTGGTGCATCCGGGCGTGGAGTCCTTTGGATAGAAGTACAGAATCACGGTTTTTCCTTCGGCCAAATAATCGCTAAGGCGGTGGGTGGTTCCGTTTTGATCCAACGCTGAAAAGGCGGGAGCCTTTGTGCCTGCTTCCAAATTGACCGTATCGCTCATGGAGCCTCCTCGCTGGTGCTTCACAAAAGGAATTGGTTGTCTCCACGAAACAACTGCGGTCGTTTCTACCGGGGGTTTTCTCGCAGCCACCCTTTTATTCATAATGAATGATTAATTAATCGTTTTGGGTAATTCAAACCCATTTCACCGATTCTTTGAAGAACTGGCCGGTCACAGGGAATGTCATGGTCGGCGCTCGCATGTCTCGTAGAGCGCGACGGTTTTTCAAGAAAATCCAACGGGCAGATAGCAAATATGGCCTTCAAGAAATCGCTAGCGCCATCCAAACCGATTTGGACAAGCGGCATTTGAGTTACGACGAAGCTCTGATGTTGGGCAATCTCATTCAGAACCGCGCCGATGAAGTGCCCGGCGACACCATCGTCTACGCCATCTCCGATCGCGATGCCTATCGTCGCACCCTTGAGTTGTACCTTCGAGACGCCCTGCTCACCCGTACGGAGCAACTGCTTCTCTGGGAAGAGCGACGTCGTCTTGGAATCTCGGACGGGGAACATGAAGCCTTGCTCAATCAACTTCTCGCACAATGGAAACGTCAAGGTAAATCGGTTACCATCGACCGGTTCGATAAACCCAGCGGAGGTGCGGATTCTGCATAAGAACACGCTTCCGTTTGCTCTGGTGGCGCTCTTGCTCGTGACGAGTTTGGCGCCGCTCGCCTCAGGTACCCAGGGCCGTTCGACGCCCGACTTCGTGATCTCTTCCTTCACGCTTGATGATGCAGGTTCGATGGTGCTCGGGGGTGCTGTGGAGGCTGAAGACGCCACGCACATCGTCCGCATTCGGGTTCAAAACATCGGGCTTGCCGCCGGCCAAGCCTCGCTTGCCTTGTTGCTTCAAGGCAGCGCTTCATCGGGCGATATTGTCATCGACAGCACCGACCTCGGCGTTATCGCGGCAGGTGCATCGAGCTCCGTCACCATCTTTTCCTGGACGGCCACCATTGGAAACAATCAGATTTTGAAGGCTCGCGTCAGCGGAACCGCCGACGTCAACAACAACAACGACGAAGAACAGATCCTGGTCAACGTGAGCCGCTACCAAGCGGCCAGCGTCCCCGTCATCAACATCCCTCAACCGCTCTCCGGCGGCAACAGCGTTGTTTGGTCGCAAACCGTCCACGATTTCTCCATCGGCGTGCGCAACGATGGCGTGAAAAATCTCTCCGCCCAATTCTGGCTGAATTTCACGCAAGTCGGCACCGGTACCACCTTCTCGCAAGCTTCCGGCATCGTGCCCGTCGTTCGGCCCGGTTCGATCTACAACGGCGGGGCGACGCCCGTGACGGTTTCCATGTCGTTTGATGCGACGGCACGAACCGGCGAGTGGGACGTGGTAGGGACGATGTTGGCCAACGGCGTCAACGGCCCTGTAGAAGTCAGTTTCTTGAGCCAACGGGTGGTGTTCTCGAATTACGACTTCAGGCTCACGCCGGCCCACGACCGCAGCGTTGAGCCCGGCCAAAGCTCTACCCTCACCTACATCATCAAAAATATCGGCGTTGCGTCGGACGACTACGCTGTATCGCAAGTCAACGTCAACGGGTGGGTGTCCAGCATCACACCTTCCACCACCACGGCGACCATTTCCCCCAACGTGTCCACCTCGGTCTTCGTCGAAGTTGCAGTACCCTCCGACGCTCTGCGAACCGACTCCGAAATCGTCACGCTCACCGTGACCTCCAGCGGAGGTTCCTTTTCCAAGTCCGTGTCCACCACGGTGCTCGCCAGCGAGCTGTACGAGGGTGAGGTGACGATGGACGCCGATACCAAATCCTTGACACCCGGCCAAACGAGGACGCTTCAGGTTCAGATCGAAAACACCGGCAACGCACCTTCTTCTTTTGCTCTGACCGGCGGCATTTCGACCAATCCCGTGAATTGGGAGCTTGAACTCTCCAGCTCCAACACCGGGACCCTCGCTCCCGGCGAATCCGTCAACGTCTCGTTAGCCGTGACCCCCCCCGTCATCAAGCGTCCGTTGGTACCGTCTGAATACAATCGGGCAGGCGATGCCATGTCCGTTTGGGTGCAAGCGGCTTCGCTCAACGGTGGTTTCCCGCATCTTGATGCCACGCCCGTCACCATTCTTCCTGTTGTGGTTGTCGATCCCGGACTTCCAACCGATGCCATCGAAATGACGGTGGAGCAAGTGATTCAGGCCCGCCAAGGCATGGGTCTGGAGGAAATCCTAGACTTGGAGATCGAAGTTCGCCACAATCTCGTCAGCGACCTCTCCGAGACGGTCAACGCCACCGTCGCCCTCAGTTCGCCCGTCTTCGTCTCGGATTCGACGGGAGGGTTTGAAGAAATGGACCGCTGGGCTTTGGGGCTCACGCCCAACTTGTTCCCCTCAATGAATTTGGGCGACACCGCTGACGCCGTCTTGACCGTTCAAGGGCCTGCAGATGACTACCCTGTTTCCGGAACCCTCTCCGTCCTGGTGACCGCCACCCCGACCCTCGGGAGCGTCCATCAGGGTTCAGGTGTTGTGCCAGCAGCCGTGACCCAATCGCTCGACATTCGAATTCCTCCAGTCTTGGGAGCCGCTGGCCACAACGGTTCGACCCTCGACGTGATGGTTGGTGAGGAGACGGCGTTCGAGATTGAACTCGCCAACACCGGCAACAACCTGACGTCGTACCGACTCACGATGGCTGACACCCTTCCAGGGGGTTGGGTCGCCTCGTTCTCCACCTCATCCCTGATGCCTTCGACAACGTTGATCGCCGTGCCGGCTGACGTGGCGGACTATCCCTCGAACGATATGGCCCACATCAAGACCTTCCCGTTGGTCATCACCACCGACCCGATGGCGCCTGCGAACAGCATTGAATCGCTTCGCATCGAGGTTCGAGAAATGAACTCTGGCACCCACATCACCGACTTTGAAATCCCGATACGCGTCGGTGAAAAGGTCAACGCCTCGCTCTCGCCAACGAGTCAAGAAATCAACCTCTCCATCGGCGACTCCATCACCACAAGCGTCGTTGTGAGCAACGTTGGAAACACGCCGGCGATGTTCAACGTCTGGCTTGACACCTCGCAGGCAGGCGAGGTGGAGTATGTCTTGGAAACACCGAGCGTCATCGCCATTGGGGCGGGCTACGAAGCCACCGTGCGGGTCCGTCTCACCCCAAGCGTTGACGCTCTTGCCGCAACGGACTACATCGCCACTCTTTGGGTGTCCAACGCCGATTCGGGGCTCAACCTATCGGCGGATATCCACGGGAACATCAGCGAACAACACGGCATTGTTGTTGAGACGCTTGATGAGATCGGTGTGATTCCGGGAGAATCGCAAACCGTGAATTACACGGTGACCAACAACGGCAACCTCCTCGAGGACATCGTCGTGCAGACCGAGGTTGAAGGGGGATGGGTGGTGACCCCCTCAAGCGCTCCCTTCCAACTCCCCGTGGGTGAAAGCGAAAGCGGAACCTTGTCGATTGCCGTCCCTGCATTGGGTGGGGATGACAGCATGCTCAACGGCGCCATCTACCCCGTCACGATGCGGGTGCTGAACGCCACCACCCAAGACGAATTGGAGGTTCACCGATTCAACCTTATCGTGGCTCCGCTCTTTATCGTCGAAGTTGATGATTGGCCTGCGGTCAAATATTACCATCGCGGCTACGACCGAACCTGGGACGTGAGCATCACCAACACCGGGAACAAGGATGTTGAGGTCAACGTCTCCTACACCCTGCTCCAAGCTGGACTGACGCTGCCCAGCATCGATTGGGAAGTGGCCAACAACGCTCCGCAAACCTTGATGCTCCCTCGGGGTCAAGCAACGCCGTTCTCCTTCACGGTTCGTAGCGTCTCAGCACAACCGCCTTTGACGCTCGCAGCCAACCTGCTCGTCGCCCTCAATCCGGTCGATGAAAGCGTGCAGGGCAGTGCTGAGTACGCCACCGAATTGCGAATGGACCGCTTCCATGAGGACAGCAGCACACCCGTGAACCCGAACGGGCCAGCGGTGTTCACCATTGACTACTCCCACATTCCGACGGGCCAGGAAAGTGCGGTTGCCTATGAACTGGAATTGTGCGGTGCTGAGCGTCTGTTGGACCTTGGTGACTTGGGTCAAAACGAGTCGCTGTTTGATTGGTCGTTTGCTGTGCGAATTGACAACACCGATTTCCCGCTTGATTTGGAAGCGGCTTGCCCGCCGGGTGGCTCCCTTGGTGCGGAGTCTCGTTTGACGCTTCCAACACGGCAGCCTTGGGTGACCTCCAACCCGATTCAACTCGTGGTTGAAGCCCCTCTCTCGCCAAACATTCTTGCTGGCGACGGTTGGGACCTTACTTTCCGACTCTACAACCCGAACGAACACACCGGGTATACCGAATTTGATGAAGAAACGTTCACCTACGAACTTGCCGTGTTCTCCGACCCGGGAATCATCGCTCAAGGCCCCGAAGACCCCGACGGATTCTTTGAAGGACAGGAAACGACTTACTCGGTCACGGTCAAGAACCACGGTACAGCTCAGGCGCTCGGCATCAGTGCAGCGCTGGACTGCAACGGTGACGTGATCATTCTCTCCGAGCCGGAGATGCACCCGCTGTTGGTCTCCCAAGCGGAGCACACCTTCGTTTGGACGGTGCAGCCCGCGGTTATTGACTGGTGGGAGGTTTCCAAGCAGATTCAATGCGATGCGGCTTTGTCTTACTTGTATGTGGGCGAAGGCAACATCGAAGCCAATGACGTATCTCATACCTATCAGAAAGACGGGGCTCCGGTTGAACTTGGTCAAGACCTTGTCCGCTCGTCGTCTCCGGACCTCTCGGTCGCCTTCGTGGCTTGTGTTGTTGCCTTCCTCCTCTCCTTTGTCTTCGTTCGTCTCTCGACGCAATCCGAAAAATGGCAATTGGGCGGTGTCTACGCTGGCGTGATTGGCTTCGGATTTGCCTTCCACCTCTTCCAAGTGCAGTATTGGGGTCCAGCGGTTCTCCTGCTTGGCGCCCTCTGGATATGGCGCATGACCTGGAAGTCAAGCGAGGAATTCCGCATGATTCATGCGGACTATCAGCGCGCTCGTAAAGGCGTCTCCACCGTTTACTCCGATCACTTCACGGCCCTCACCGACAGTCGACGTCAACTGACCATCATTCTCTCCATGCCCGTTTTAGGCATGCTCGCCATCGTGCTGGGCTTGCCGCCTCAACTTGACACCAATCAAGACAACCTCGTTGTCATGGCGGCGTATTTCTTCACCATCGTTGTCGGCGTGTGGTACCTGCTGAAGCGCTCCGACAAACTCTACGGAAACCTCTACGGGCGCATGACGGACGCCGAGGTCAAAGCCATTCGGCTTGAGCGCGACCTGAACGACCCAGCACGCTTGCTTAACGATCTTGCCGACGACGGCCTGGATTTCACGGCGATCCTCGGTCCCGCTGAGCCCTCTGCTTCTCAAAGCACCAGCAATGAAGGGGTTAAACACCCTGTTGCCGACCTCGACTTTGCCACAGCAACGGAGGTGGAAAGCGATGCCTGAGGATGGAGGCGTGGTGATGGACATGCCCAGCGACATGCTGGAGGCTGACCGTGCTCAGCGAGAGCAAGGTATTCTCGAAGCCTCGCAAACCCTGGAGCGTATCGCCCGGCAAGCCGCCCGTCGCGAAAACCCCTCCCTCGCTGAAACCGACATGGACCTCTCGGAAACCAAGGTGTATCTCAACGTCCATCAACTCTCCAAGGCAAAGAAATCCCTCAAGCGGGCCGAAGTCACGCTCGAGGGACTTGAGGAGGACGTGTTGACGCTCCGCCGAAGCATCGCCATGTTGCACCGTCTTTTGGTCCACAAGCACATCACGCTTGAGGAGGCCGAACGCATCCTCTACAAGCTGCGGGAAGCAACCGCCGCTGCCGAAATGGGCGATATACGGGCGTCGACCGGAGAGATTGAAGATTTGCTGGAAGACATGATCGGCGGCAACACCTCAACGCTCAACCCCTTCCTCTTCCGTCATTTCTGGATGGGGGTTGACACGCGATGGCCAGCCGGCGGTGAAACCGGTGTTCTGTTGGTGCGCATCATTAACGACGGACCGATTCCCATGCCCATGCTTCGCTTGAAGCCCCCAGTGCCCGAAGGATGGACGGCGACGCCCGCCAACGTCGACCTGCCCATCATCGCTCCGGGCGGCAACATCCCCCTCCGGTTTGAAATCAAACCCAATTTTCGCTTGAGTTCCGAAGACGTACCGCTCACGCGAAAGCTATCCGTCGCCACGGCCTACGAAATGCGCTCCGGTGAAATCACCGTCACCATGCGCGTACAAAACCGCTCCATGGAGCCGTTGTCTGAAGTTCTGCTCACCCCGTGGGTCCCTGCTGGATTCACCGCTGAAGAGGTGCCGTTTATTCGTTCTCTTGCTCCCGACGAAGTGGCTGTGATCCGCATGCCGCTTCGCATCAACCTCGGTCAAGGAGGTGCTCTTTGACCGGTTCCTGTTCCACCCGCTGAGCGGGGGAGAAAAAAACAAAAAATGGTGAAAAACATGAAGAAAGAAATGAAGAACGAAAACCGCGACAATGTTGCGGCCATTGGTATTGGTGCAATGATTGTGTTCATTGCCCTGATCTTGGTCGCAGCAGTGGCTGCTGCTGTCATCATCCAGACAGCAGAAAAGCTGCAACAGAACGCCCAAACCACCGGTGAGGACACCACTGACATGATGGCATCGAAAATTACCGTCAAGTCGGTCGTGATCATCAACACCGATGACCTGTATATGACGTTTGAACTGGCACCGGGTTCCGACCCCGTGACGGCCACGTCGGTCCAATGGATCATCGCGTGTGATGCAGGTACCAACGGTGACCGCGACAACGGTGACTTTGCAGGAGTTGGCGTGACCACGGCCGCATCCGATTTGACAGGTGCGACTCAAGCGACGCTTCTCCCAGGTGAGACGTACACGGTCCAGTTGAATCCAACTCAATGCCAGCCAACTGCAAACGACGCCCACAACATCATGATTCAATCCGGTACGGGGGGCTTCACCTACGAAGTTCTTAATTACGGAGGCAGTGTGACAAACGGTGAGGTGGTTGTATGAAGAACGACCGACAAAACACCGCTGAGCACGACAACCTTGCAGCCATCGGTATTGGCGCTATGATCGTTTTCATTGCGCTGATTCTCGTGGCCGCCGTCGCTGCCGCCGTCATCATCCAGACCGCTGAAAAGCTCCAACAAAATGCTCAAACCGCTGGCGACGACACCGCTGACGAAATGGGTGGCAAGATCATGATCAACGCCGCCTATGTCGGAACGGGTTCCGCCGCAGCCAACAACGAGGAGTACCATCTCGTGGCACGTCTAGCCCCTGGCAGCGAACCCACGCCTGCAGCCGACATTGACTACCAAGTCTTCTGCAGTGCCACCAATCCTGTCGAAGGCACCTTGGCAGCCGCCAATGTCCTCAACATGGAGACGGAAGCTGCTACCACCACCCTTGATGTCGGCGTCGCTTACATCATCATCATCGATGCCGATGATGGGACGAACGATTGCGGTCCTGCTGCTGTTTCCACGGCGCAGTTGTACATCCACGTTGCAAGCGGCGGTACCACTTACGAGACCCTGACCATCGACGACACCTCTCCGGGCGCACTTGTGGTTTGATCACTTCTGAGAATCCAATGAGGATTCTTGGAGGGAGGTTTTGAAATGGCTTGGCCATTTAGAGGAAACTCAGGCGGAAAAGATGCAGACCAAACGCTGAGCGAAGAACGTCTCAAGATTTTGGCCAACGTGGCCATTGAGCAGGTTCCGTTCCCCGAGGAAGGGATGCTTAACGAAGAAGATGCATGGACCATCTCGCCTGGACCAACCAAAGCGCGCATCAACAGTCAACAGACCGTTCCAAACGTCGCTTCGATCCTTGCTCCGGCAAGTGCTCCGGTGCCTTCAGCACCAGCAACGGTGGACACCTCTAGTCTCGAGCGGCTCATCAGCAGCCGGTTGGACATGGTGGAAGACGTCCTCCGAATGGTTGAAATCCGACTTGAGGAAACTTCTGTGCCTGTCGTTGCATCAACCGAGGTGTCCGATGAGGACGAAGACATCGACTCAACGACCTCTTCGCCGGGAGACCGCATCATCACCGCTGGCGGTGAAGTGGTCGAGGTCGAAGGTCGTGCACGCATGATGGAAGAGGACGAAGGTCGCTTGGTCGAGCTTTACGAAGCTCAAGCCCTAGCGGCCAACCCGTTCTTGGTGGCACCCCGCTCAGGCGGGAGCCATCAGGGAAACTCAACGACAGGTGCACCCACGGTGGCTGCATTGCTGTTGGACCACATGTCGGGTATGGCGGCCGTAAGTTTCGCGCAGAAAGCCATTGATTCGGGCATGCTGACCGACGACGAAGGGCAAGCTGTCCTCGCCATCGTTCGCTTGGCCGAACCCGGCGATCCGGAAACGGCCTTGGAAGACCACTTGCCGCATCGTCAGTTGTTGGTGTTCTCGGCTATTGTGTCATCGTGGCGCCAGATGAGTCATCTGCAGGGAGAAGAGTGAGATGGGTGCATCCGTTGGCGTAGGCGGGCTCATCATCGGCGTTTCGATGCTGGTGGTGTTTTCCATGGCGTATCAGTCGATTGCCATGCAAATTGATTCCGGACTTGACCGGATCGAGCACGCCGAACAGCCGACGGCAACCTTTCGTATCGACGATGCCACGCTTTGGGAAGGAGCGGTTGTGGCCGTGACGATTTCAAACGGTGGTGCCGGCTACACGGCCGGTGGAACCGTTGTCGCCTCGTCAGGCACGGGGGGATTTTCCGGCACCTACACTGTAAACGGGACAGGAGCAATCAGTTCCGTGGTGATCACCAGCCACGGAAATTATTCAGCATCCCCTACCTTGACAGTGACCGGTGGCGGAACGCCAACCATAAACGCCACCTTCTCGGTCACGCTGGGCAACGTCATCTATGCCAACTTAACCAACACCGGTTCTGGGGCCATTCATCACGACCAGATGTGGTTATTCGTTGACGGTCAAAATGCGACTGGTTTCAGTACGGCCTATTCGTCCAGCATATCCTCTGAACGTTGGTACAGCGGCGAGACTCTCGCCCTGCAATGGTTTAACGCCTCGGTTTCGGGGACTGAACGATTGGCGCTGACCGTGGGTTCGACCACGGTCGCCCACATACTCGGGTGATCACATGGCAGACGGTGGCGCATCTTCGATGATTATGCTCATCACCGCCCTGTTGATTTCGGGTGGTGCGAGCGCGGTTCTCATCGGTCAGTGGAGTGAAGTTTTGAGCGTGGCCCAACTTGAAGATCGAGCCAGCCTAGGCGAGAGTCAAGTTGGGGTTGCCATTGCCGGTGATCCTGCCATGGTCGCCTACGACACCAACCTGAGCACGATTACGCTGTATTTCGTAAATACGGGAGAACATGCCTTGGAGACCTCTCCGTACGAAATTCGTATCAACGGTGACGCACCCACATCATCCAGCGCTTCTGTTTTGCCAAGCGGAACATCGTGGGAGCCGGGGTACCTTCTAGAAGTCACCTTGACCAACACCAGTTGGAATACGACGCTCAGCGACGGGGACGATGTAGCGGTATTTTTCATCGGTATTTCTGAAAGCGTGAACAGCCATACCCACTCGGTGACCACCTATGCGGAGGTGAGGCTTCATGTCGCTTGAGGAAAACCCCTTCATGACCGCCCACAAACCGGTCGAGGACGGTTTTCCGTTTGAAGTTGAGACCGATTCCTTAGCAGACAGCATGGGGTTGCGTCTTCCGAACCGTTCGCTTTACCTCCTCCAGGGAGGCGTGGGTACGGGGAAATCGCTCATCTCCCAACGACTCATCCATGGTATGGCGCAGAACGGTGTCAAAGTCCTCGTGATCACCACGGAACTCACCACGCGGGGCTGGATTGAACAGGTGGAAAGCATCGGCTACGGGATGACGGAATTTTTGCGAGAGGGGCGTGTCATGGTTTTGAGCCGGTACGGTACGCTTGCCGAGGCTCGTACCGAGGTGTCGCTTCAGGACGTTTTGGCCAGCCCGGCCATTGCTGCAGCCGACGTCATCGTTCTCGACAGTGCGAGTTCATTGATGCCTGCCGATGCCTCCAAAGAGGAACGCTTCGCTTTGGTTCAACAATTCCGTAAAATCGCCTCCGACGGTCGCTCCTTCATGTTGTGTGCCGACCCCGAAGAAATGGACGCTTCCCTTCTTCACACCCTGCGAGCTTCGGCTGAAGTTGTGCTGGATTTGGAAAACGCCATGATCGGTGGGGAAATCAAGCGAAACATCGTGATCACCCGCTTTTTGCGTGCAGCAGGACCGATTCAAACGTCCATCGGTTGGCGTGTTGAGCCCGGTATGGGCTTCATCGTGGACATCACGGCGGTGAGCTGAGGAGGGAGATGCTATGGCCGACGAACCTCGTTTTGCCAAAGGCGACCTCAACGGCGTCATGGCGGCTTACCCGCACGTTGCTGATTGGGTACGTGATTTCGAAATCCGTTACGGCTCTCGCCCGATGTATTACGGTCCGTTGGACCGGGATGCGAAGAAGCAACGGCCGTTGAACCTCATCTACGTCACCCGGGAACCCATTTTTGTCCACATTTACGAACCTCCTGCTGACGATGACGGTGGCGGAACCATTCTTTGGTTCGGTCTCGAGCCTCAACTCACTGAAGAAGAGGAGAACATCCGTCGTGAATTGGTGGAAACCTTGCTTCAAGAAGCGCCCACGGCGCCGTCGTTCACCACCGATACCGAGTTCGAGAACATCCTCGAGCAAATGATCGACCGATACACCATCCTCAACACCGAAGCGAACAACATCGTCCGTCGTCAAGGTCGTTTGTGGGAATTGGTCGGCATGGACGACAAACGAATTAAAGTGACCCAAGAACAACGCCAGCGGCTCACCTACGTCGTGATTCGCGATTTGATTCGAAACGGCCCTCTCGAACCCCTGCTCTCCGACGAGATGCTCGAAGACATTCACTCGGTCGGTCTCAAGCACATTCACATGGACCACAAGGTGTTCGGCATGGTCACCTCGAACATCCGTTTCCGTGAACGAGAGTTGCTCTCACGCTACCTTCGGGCCATGTCGGAGCGTATCGGTCGCCCCGTATCCGATAACAAACCCATCATTGACGGTGTGCTGCTTGACGGTTCCCGTATCAACATCATTTTCTCTGACGATGTCTCCATGCTCGGTCCGTCGTTCACC
>JAUREJ010000014.1 GCA_030827475.1 Candidatus Poseidonia sp. | reverse complement strand
GGCATGAAAGCCCTCAACGAATGGCATCAGCCCGTCTCCATTCAGGGCTACTTGGTCTCAAAGGGTGGCAACCAAACCAACCCCACCGGTTACCTCAAATCATGGCACGCTACCAACAACGAATGCTCGCTCACCGTTAATTCAGGGAACAACCGAGAAGACCTCTACGTCTTGGTGAGCGGTATTGTTCTCAATGGAGCAACCGTCAGCGCCAACGGTGAAAGCGACGATGAATGGGTCCAAGGCAGCGTTCCGTTGTTGGGGCGCACCGGGTTTGTTCTGTTTTTCCTCGCTGGCGGCGTCGGAGGTGCAGCAGGCCTGTTCGTTGTCTCGCGTAGCATGGTGATGCGCTCCGCAAGCCAATCCATGCAAACCCTCATCGGAACAGAAGGCATGAAGAAAGCGGCGAGCGTCAAATCCGATGCAAAAGCAGCCAAGAAAGCCGGCATGGAGTCGCCTGCCGAACGTCAACAACGCATGAACAAGGAAAACGCCAAGGCCGAAAAAGAGGTCAAGAAAGAACGTCAAGAAACTCGGCCCGCACCGGTGAAGGGCGACAATGCTCTCGGTGGATTTGACCTCGACAGCGTGTTGGCTTCCACTTCATTCTCTTCCGGTCCGGGCGTTGGCGCCCCTGGTGGACGAAAGAGTTCCGTGGTGGTTTCACAAAGCGCTCAAGCCATGGAAGAGCGTGGTGTTCCGTCCAATGAACCACGGGTCTCCTCTGCACCAACAAATGTGGGACAGTCACGCTCGAGCCCTCCGTCCCCAAAGAACAACGCCGGTGGGCCCCCGCAACGAAGCGAGGAACAGAAGAGGCAACCGCCGGTCCTGCGGCGAAAAGCGGTCAAAAAGGCAGAACCGGATGAAGAGGCCCCCGCACCGATTGAACATCACGAGGAAGAGGATTTCTCTGACTTTTCGTTTTGAACCGGGACGACGATGTCAACGGCGTGCTTGAGCACGTGCATCACGAGGGGCGTGGAACCCAAGTTCTCACCGTCCACGTTGATGGCAGTCGGCTCATCGGTGGTGATGGCGAGCGATGTAAAGCGGTGGTAGTCCACTTTGGGATGGAAGACATGTCGGCCCTCCGCTTTTAGCATCCCAAAGGCCTTGAGAATTTGACCGCGTTTCATCCGCTTGAGCACCCCGATGTCCATCTCTCCGTCATCAACCGATGCTCCGGGAGCAAGCGGCAGGAGCGAGCCACCGGTCTGGCTGTTTTGGACCAAGAAAAGCGTGAAAGCATCGGTCACTGAGCGGCCGTTGATCATCAGCGTTGCACTCCGCTTTCGATTAGCGAGAATCGCCATCAAAATTCCTACATCGTACCTCGCTGGACCCAACCAGCGCATTCGCTCGGCCTGAATGTTCGAATCGACCCCCAAACCCCACGTGACCAGATTGTGGCTAAAACGCACCATGCGTTCCCCTTCGTTTCCCGGCAATCCCTCGGTCAGCTCAACCTTGGCGAGGTCAAGCGCCTGAACATGCCCTCCAAGAATCGCTTCAACGGCATCATCAACCGATTTGAGGTTCAAATCGTTGGCTTGCGAATTTCCGGTTCCTGCAGGAACGATAGCAAAGGTTTGACGTTGCTCGAGATTGAGCAACATGCGACCCGATATGACCTCGCACAATGTCCCGTCACCTCCAACGGCAACGATGGGTTCGTTCTCTCCAACGACCAAGGCAGATGCAAGCGTCACCAAGTGACCGCTGGACGCCGATTGGGACAGCGTTACTTCAACGCCTTCCTGTTCCAAACGAGCCTTAATTCGGTCACCGATGGCTGCACCTTTGCGTTTTCCTGCGTACGGGTTAACCAAGAGATGGGCTTTGGAAGGCTTGTTGCGTTGATGCGCAGGATGTGTGAAGACAGGAGCAAATTGCGGGCGATGAACGCCTTTTTTCTTCCGAGAGGACATGTCCGCATCAAAATTGAGCGGTGGAGCAAACCCTTCGTCCTCTTGGACCATAAACCCTTGACGCCGTTTCAGCGCTTGAAGCCTTCCCTTGACCGTTTTCACCCGCTATATGGGAAGTGAATAATTCATCATTCACATTGCATAATCGGCCGGATGTCATGCTCTTCCAGAGAAAATTCACAAGCAAGAGGTCTTGAACCCGGTCTTGCTCGCACCTTCGTGGACGAAGCCTGGAGTGAAGACGATCACGCGTTCATGGAGCGTGCGCTTCTCGTCGCAGAACGAGGCAGGGGCAAAGTCAGCCCGAACCCTCTGGTGGGTTGTGTTTTGGTCAAAAACGGCGTTGTCATCGCCGAAGGTTGGCACGACCACCTTGGAGGCCTGCACGCCGAACAGATGGCGATTCACGATGCAGAAGAAAAAGGAAATTCACCCAACGGCGCCACGGCATACGTGACCCTTGAACCGTGCAATCACTTCGGCCGGACGCCGCCCTGCACCGAAGCGCTGATGTGGGCCGGTGTGAGCGAGGTGGTCGTTGCCCACCGCGACCCCAACCCCACCGTGCGTGGAAACGGATGCAGTGTGCTCAACAACGCCGGGATTCCAACACGGACGGGTCTTATGGAAGGAGAAGCCCGAGAACAAATGCGCGCTTTTCTGCACTGGTGCGAGCACCGGCGACCTCTTGTCACGGTAAAACTGGCCGTGGACGTCAACGGTTCGGTCGACGACAGGGCTGCACGAGCACAACGCTTCACCTCGACAGGATGCCTTGAGAAAGTTCACGAGTTGCGCAGGGATTGTGATGCTGTTCTTGTGGGCGTTGAAACGGTGAACCGAGATGACCCGCAATTGACCGTGCGCATGGTGCCTGCAACCCGGCAACCTCTGCGCATCGTTCTTGACCCGAACGGCAGAGTCAATCCTTCTGCGAGCATGCTCAAGGAAGGCGAAGACGTGATGCTCGTTCAATCCGAGTTCACGAACCTGCATTCCCTGCTCAACCAATTGGGCGACCTGAACGTCCAACGGCTTCTGGTTGAAGGCGGCCCCTCAACCGTCCATCGATTTTTGAAAGAGGCCCTTGTTGATGAGGTCTACTTGGTGCACAGCAAGGTCGAGCATACCCAACCGGTGCCATCCAACCTCGACGAAGCGGTGCTCATCAAAGCAGGGTTGAGCTTGAAAGAAGAAACGGTTTGGGGCGATGAGCGGGTTGAGCATTACTCCCGTTGGGGTTAGCGCACCGTCAACACCTCGTTCCAACGGTGCGAAGACCCCTTTCGAAAGAGTTGGTCGTGAAACGCTCGTTGTTGCATGTGAACACACCGTGCAAGCCTGCCCCGATGGTTGTAGCAACCCTGGCGAGTATGAACCACGACCAAGAGGTCGTCCAACGAAAGGAGGGGGCCCGTGACAGCAGGTGGTGTCCGCGAGACGCGCTCAATCGTGCCGTCCCACTCCACATCGGCCTGGGAAGGCGGCTCCAACGGTTCGTGCTCAAATCGGACGCCGCCCTCCGCCAGTTTCACCGGTCGCCAGACATGTGGGACACCGTTGTCCAACCACGTTCGGATGAGTTTGAGTTGTTCTTTAGTGGCGAGGCCCAGGACGGAAGCCTCCCACCAACCCGGTGTACGAGCAAGCGTGACATGATGAACACCGGGATACTCGTCCCGTGGGTCAAGGCCGTCCGCCCACGTTCGGCAAAGGTCTTCCAGTCGGACCGGGAGCAACGGCAAAGGGGACATGCCCATTTCTTGAAGCCGATAGGGATTGGCGAGTTCACCTTGGAGCAAAATAGGCCGGCGCGCTTCAAGCGGTTCCGCTCCGCAGGCGACCAGCATGTCGTCCAACGAGGTGCCGTTCGCAGCGTAGCCTCGAGCGTACTCCAAAACGGCATCTCCGTCAAGGGGCTCTGCATCAGCCGTACGGGCCGCTTCAAAGGCGAGGGAAACGACAGCTTCCGGGGAATAAAGAACGGCATGGGTGGGGAGCGGGAGCGGCGAATTGTTGGCGGCATAGGGCCAAAGGCGGGGGGAGGTGCCGTCCATGCGAGTTGGTCAACGCCGTGTGTTCATCAACTTGCCTCAGTGCGTGTAGGTGGTCTCAAACAAGCATGACGGGCAGGTCACTTTGATCGGACGTACCTCAGGAATGCCCAACGCTACCCCGCAACCCGAGCAGAGGATGGCTTGGTTCACGCTCTCCCGGCGAGCCGATGCTTCGCGGGTTGGATCGTATTCGAACCGAAACTGACTCTTATCCACCAGGTTGGGGGCGGAAGGAGGCGATGTGGATTGCAGCCCAGGGACCTCTTTGTGACTCGTGTCCCAGGTGTTGGCTGGAGGGTTTGGAGTGGGCGTCGATGAGGTTGAAAGGGCAGCCATGGCGGCTTGTACCGTGGCTTCATCGGTCCCGTAGACCCGACAAATCCGGTCCATCTCAAGCATTTGGTCGTATCCGCTCAAGGCCTTCAAAGCGACGAGTTCTGCTTGGGGGACAGGGCTCATGCATTTTGCAGGTAAGGGCTTGCTTTTCTTTGTTGAGGGTCGCCGTTTGAGGGGATCCTCCGTTGGCTCTTCCACAATCCGGAAGACCGGGTACGGATTATGGAAGGGTTCAAATGAGGTCGGCCGTGGCCGGCGATTGAACCACCATGGTTAGCCGTCCAATGTTCCGAAAAAGTGCAAGCAACAACAAGCGTGTCCGAGCCGTTCGAGACATCTTGTGCGGCGAGGTCATGCAGCCTGCTCACACCTTGTTTGCAACCGATTCCATGGCAAAAGTGCTCGAGGCCCTCACGCGGCACAATTGGGACCACGTGTTCATCGTGGACGAGGACGATGTCCCCCTCGGACGAATTCACGCCGTTGATGTGCTCAAAACGGTCAATCGAAAAGCGGTGAATCGGGATATTGCGTGGATGCACACCGTCCCCGCTCAACAAATGCTCACCAACCCTCCGCTGACCGTTCGAACAGGAACTCCACTCCTGAAAGCCGGTGCCCTGATGCTCACGCATGACTTGAACCAACTGGCGGTGGTGGACGATGAAGGAGCCCTTGTTGGCGCGGTAGGTCACAACACCGTTGCGAGGGTGCTCCCTCGCTTTCTTCTGTGATCAAATGCCCCAGTAGCGGTCTGCTTGGGCTTGCTTGGCTTGGAGCGTGCGAACAACGGTCGTCACCATCCAAAGGACGACCACCCAAATCAGGGGCGTGGTCAAGTCGTTGAGGATCATCTCGACGCTGAACTCGTAGGACGTGCCGTTCAAGACCCGAATCGCGATGTCGAGGGCGGCGTTGAGGAAAGAGTACACGACCATGCCGAAGACGCTGAGGACGATCAGGCTGCCCGAGAAGGAACCCCGTTTCAAGCGCAAAAGCATGAAACCGGCGGTTGAGGTCAAGAAAGCGATGACGGTCCAAGCCAGCGAAGAATGAATCACGCTGAGCCAGAGCACCGAAGGAGCGTTCGCCGTCGCTTCGAGCAGACCGAATGCTCGCCAACCCTCGGCCACAGCGAAGATGGCGCTGAAGAGGGTGGCCGTCCACAGCAAGGAGGAAAACATCGCTGCGTCGGCGTTTTCTCGCATTTCTTGGATGACGCGATTGACCGTGGATTCGATCCCAGCTCCTTTGCTGAAAATGTACAACCCGAGGGCCAGAGGCAGGGCTCCGATAACGACACCACCGATTTCGTTGGGAAGCATGATCCCCAAGCCGAGAATGGCCATGATGGCGCCGAAGGGAATCATGATCTTCGATCGCCATTTCGGGTCGTCAAGCGCTTTCACGATGTAGTAATACGTCCCCTCAATGCCCTTGGATTGGCGCACCGTCACGCGCTCGATGTGGTCGATACGAACTTGCGAGGTGATGATGGGCAGAACGCTTTCGTCTTCTGCGCCGTCTGTCACGAGGATGGCTTGGTCGGGTTGAAATCTCGAGACGACCTCTTCCAGTTGAGCCGCAATGGCTCGGTCTGAGCGGACACCTACCTTTTCGTCACCGGTGAGAATCGTGATCTCAACTTCATCTTCTTCGCCCTTCGTCTCAAGGAGGGCGTCGTTTTGGGCCAGCGCACCGAGGATGGCGTTGGTATCGCTCTCCTCTGGGTCGGCGATGCCAAGTTTGAGCGCTGCAGTCAGGACGTTTCGTCGTCCAACAACGGGGCCCCGGATGGAAGTCTTGATGCCGAGGTCGTTATCACGGTCGACCGTAATCACCAACGTTCGTGTCATCTGCTCCCCCCTTGTTGGCTCCACAGACGTTCTTTCATTCAAACCCTTGTGCGAAATTTCCGATTGAGCCCTCCGCAACCTCGGCAGTGCTTCGTTGACGAACGACAGCGGCGTCGTCCTTCCCGAGCGGCGGGTCCTCCCAATCGGGGTCACCCGGCAGCACCAATCCAGCCCCCAAGGCGACAAGGCGCTCTGCAAGGCGGCCTTGCGTGGCGGACAGATGTCCCCACTGGTGCTCGACATCTTGCCAAGAGCGCCATTGCCTCAATCGTCTCGTAGAACGTACAAACCGAGCATAGAGTTTCATGTGAGCCCGTGCGGTTAACGGCCAAAACAGCATGAAGAAGACAAACGCTCCCACAGCAGGCAGCATCGTGACGTACTGAAGCACTTCGTGAGAGGCCATGGCAACGGACACCGGACTGTTTGGGTCGAGAAGAAGCCAAACAAAAGCAGTGGTCAACGCAAGCCACCAAATCGGGAACACCAGCACTGAGGAGAGCACCTTGATGCTTCCCTGGAGGGAATCGTCCACCTTGGCCCGACGGGTGATTTTTTCGAGAAGGCTTTGGAATTTGTAGGGCACGTAGTTGCCGAGAATGGCGCCCCACGTCACCAGTCCAAACATCCAAGCCACGGACCAAAGCCACGAAATCAAGATGCGGAAAAACCCGGAGAACGTCAGTTTTTCTGGTCGGGAATCAACGTCATGAGGGCGGAGATTTCGCCGTTCCAACTCATCGAAATGGGCCTCACAATCTTGCACCAATTCACCAGCAGCCGCCGCATCATGGACAGCGAGGTATTCCCAACCTGCTCTCAGTCGGCGTGCACCAAGAACCGATTCAGCGTACGAAAGAGGTCGAAGTTCTTCGCCGGATTGGCGCTGTTTTTCTGCTTGGACCATGCTGCGCGCTTTCCAAATCAACATCCGCTCTCGCCATGTCGATTTGGCCAGGTTTGCCCGTTGAAGTTCCACGCCAATGGCAGAAGTGAGGTCGTTGACCCAGGCCTTATCTGCGCCTTCATCGGGCTCTTTGGGTGGATCGGGGAATACCATGTTGCGCTCGAGCACGATAGCAGCGCGTTCTCGGAACCGATGTGAATCGGAATAATGCAGACCCACTGGGACGAGGCGGGGTGGTGGCAGACCTTGCTCTTGGGCCTTGCGAACCGCTTCGAGCAAGAGACGTGCAGCACCCGAACGGATGGATTGAACCGACGCCTCAGCGTGCGTTTTCTCTTCGGGGAACATCAACACGGACCCGCCGTTCGCAAGCGTTGTCGCCGCTGCAGAAAGAACATCGGAGGAGATTTCGGAGGAGGTGCGCCGGCTGAACGGCATGGCCGCAGCGGTGAGCGGCACCACGCCTGCAGCTCGGAACGGAAGGCTGACCAGGGGCACTTTGAAGAGGCGGTGACTCACGAGCGTTGTCACGCGTTGAGGTAATTTTGCGGTCATGAGCATAGGGTCAATCAATCCGTTGGGATGCCATGAGATGAACAGAGCACCGGCCTCATCGGCAATGAACTCGTCATCAACGACGTTGACTTCTCGAAACCAAATGCTCGTCAGAAAACGAAAGAAGGCTCGAAAGATGCGGTAGGGGAGGCTCAACGCACTCGCAGGTGGCGGGCGGTTCGCTGGGCTCACCATGAGAGGTGGACCTTCGTTCTGATTCTTAGCACCATGCCCGTTAGGAGGGGGTTGACGACGGGGTTGGCTCGTCACCCGATGTCTCCGGTTTCGGTTCCGCAGGTGCGGTGAGACGACGCCAGCGTTGGGTCGCCCGGATGTATTTCAGCGGATGGTCCATCCACGATTGGTCGCAGGTCCGGTTGTCGCCAGGGAGCACGGGACAGTTGTGGTTCACCTTGAGTTTTCCACAACCTGCTGGCGTGTATTCGTGCTGGTAGACATGCTGGACCTGATAGGAGGTGGTGGCCTCGCTAAAGTCTGGAGCTCCGCGGAAGAAATTGACGCACGCTTCTTGTGGGAGAGCGAGGGTGGCCGCCATCGAGGCCAAAAACAGACGCCCGAAGTGATTCACGTTCACCCCACCGGACAAATCAGCGATGATCTTCTGCATGCAGGGGGGCCAATCGCTTTCTTCAGCGCCGACCAGAGCGATGGCTTCGCTGGCTTTGTTCGCCATCAAATTGCGAACCATGCCCACGGGTTCCGCCAAACGAACGGCAAGGTCGGTCGTGATCTCGGTCATTTTTTCCAAGGCCTCAGCCTCAATGCCGGATTTTATGCGCTCCCTCAGCAAGCGAGCGAGTTTTGCTGAAGAAGCGTATTGCCGCTCATCGTGCAACTTCACCCATCCCGCTTCAACGTCCACGTTTGGCAGTCGCCAGCGCTGTCCTGTGATGCGCGGGCAAATTTCAACAAAATCCACCAAACCGATTCGCCATACCGTTGAGCCCTGCTGTCTCAATTCTCGCATACCCGATGGCTGAAGTGAAAGGCCACCCATTGTAGAGGCAGCGAGGGGTTCAACCTCGGAAATGTAGGTTCGGGCGATGTTTTCGAGGTTCATGCTGTCTTGAATCAAGAGTTGTTCGGCACGGGCTGCCTCTGCCTGCGCCCACCGAGCGATGAGCCGCTCGTCTTCACTTGCGCACATCACCAGACGAGCGTAGTAAAACGAAAACGCCTCAATCAACCGCCCTTCTTCGGTGTGAATGTCGCCTCCAATGACCTGAACGCCTTCTTTGGATTGAATCGAATCGATAAGGCGAATACGTGCCCGTTGCCTTGCTTTTTCCATCCATACGCCGTCAAGGAGTTCGTTGAGGTCGATGTTATGGGTGACGGCCATTTCCCGAATCCAAGCCGTCGCTTGCGGCAAGAAGGGATAGCGAGCCAACGTCACCTCGTCCACAACCTCAGGGGGGGTGGAGGGGACGGGCATGGTGGTCCGATGAGCGCCACGGATTATGAAGTTCAACGTCGGTTGAATTGATGACCTTGTGCAGCCTGCGGAAGTCATGGATGGGGCCCCAGACGACGCTTTCATCCAAATCCAAGACGAAGTTCGTCAGCACTTCGGTTGGGCCCATGAAGACGATGCCAAGAGCGCCGTAGCGTTGCTTTCGGCCTGCGAAAACCACCCGCACGCCGATGCTTTTGGTTGGTCAAGAACGGCTCGGAACGCAACGTTGGAGCGAATACGGGGGGTGCTCACAACAGCCGATTCGGTCGTGCTTGTCGGCGCAGCGGCTCAGCGGAAGGAATTGGACCGCTCGTGGCCTGCGGGGACCGTGTTCGTCGCTGCAGATGGGGCCGTAGGCGCATGTTTGGACCTCGTCATGCCAGCCTGCGTGGTCACCGACCTCGACGGCGGTGAACATTTGGACGCTGCGGTCTCCCGTGGCGTTCCGCTGTTCGTTCACGCCCACGGTGACAACCTTTCGACATGGGCGCGTTTGCTCAGAGCGTGGTCGTCAAATCCGCCACAACTGGTCTTGACCCATCAATGCCGGAACCCCATTGAGGGCATGCTGAATCCGGGCGGTTTCACCGACGGAGACCGTGCAGCCTGTTTGATGCGTTGGTTGGGCGTTGAAGAGGAGAAGGTGATCTTTGTTGGATATTCCACCGACCGGGTCGGGCCATGGTCGGGAACGACGGACCCGGTTCGCAAACTGGAAAAGTTGGCTTGGATGGCGACCGTTTTGGATTTGGTCTCCCCGAAATGGCGGACAGGAGGGGGAGATGTTCCAAGTCCCGATTCAACCAAGGATTTTGAAACACAGGCATAAGAACGCTGCTTCAGAACAACAGCCATGGCGGCGGGACGGTCATGGGTGAACCCGGTGCTGTGGGTGCTCGCTCTGGTGCTCATCAACGCCATCTGGAGTAACGTGTCACGGCAGGATGCCCCGAACGAGGTCAACGGTATCGACCGATTTGAACCCTATCGTGAACTGACGGTTGCCCCTGTCTTCGGGTCCAAGAACGCCATTCCCAGCACGTTTCAAACCAGTTTCACGAGCAGCAGTCTTGAACAGGCCAACGTCAGTTTTGCAATTAAAAAAGACAACATCTCAGTGGTGCATTCGTGGTCGGGCCTTTTGACCGATACGCCGCCTGAATGGAGCGGTTCCCTCGAACCGGGAACGTACACCGTGGTCACGGAAGTTGAGCAGGGGGTTGATGTCGAACAGGTGCTGATGCTGCAACCCTTTGACTCCATTCGGCTCCAAGGACATGCGGTCCTGAGCGTTTTATTGGTCGTCTTGGCCTTTGCCGAACAAGGCGTCAGGGCTTTTGTCACCGCCCGAACACAAGGGGCTGCGATGAAACCGAAGAAGGAAACTGCACCGTTCAAGCAGACCTCGTTCTCACGAGAAGATGAGTTGGTGCTTGAGGATGATGCGTCGCCTTGGCGAGCGCCGCTCACGCCCTCAAAGGAAATCCGCGAGTGAGAGCTGCTTCGCTCGGTCGTTGTTGAACAGCGAATCGACGCTGCTGGCCAACCATTCAGCGTTTTGACGGGTGTACAAGTCCACCCCGTAATGGTCCATCACGAAGCGCATCACTTCGATGTATTTTCGAACGGCACCCTCCGATACAGTAAGCGCAAGATTTCCGTTGCACAAACCGCCTTCATGGGCGGAAACACCCATGCTCGCAAGGCCCCGACCGACCTCTTTTTTGGGTTGAATACAACTCCCCGAAAGGGGCATGCGCCGGTAGGAATGAGCGCATTTCAAACACCGGACTTTCTGTCTGCCGTAGGCGTTCAGGTTCCCCCGTAAATCGGGCAAAAAATGGGAGCGGACCACGCTTGAGGCAACCTGGCGTACATTGACGCCGCGAAGTCGATGACCGAGCGCCAATTGCCCGTTCATCTTGTCGATCATGGTCTCCAGTGTTTTGTAAGCCGACAATGCCGGCCCTTGGTCCAATGAAGCGCAATCATGCGTGAACCCGTACCCACGAACCGCCGCCACGGTACCCAACCGACGCTCGACGAAATCCATCCGGTTCTGGACCTCCTTGGGGTGCGGTTGGTCCAGCGTGGCTTCGTAGAAATCACGCTCGTAAAACCACGCTGAATCCACGTTGAGGGCTTCCTTGTCGACCTCGGTGGGGTTCAGCCGGGTCGTCAACACCAAGGGTGCGTCCATCTGGCCCCCTCGATTGGCGGGGAGAATGTCGCGGCTGAAATTCAACAAGCCGTCCATCAGAAGCATGATGGCGTCCTCATCGCCGTCACAGTTCCGACGTTTGGCAGCATGGAAGAGCGGGTGGGCATAACCTCCCGAACAATCGGCCCACCCGATGATGCGGGAGAGGACTCCTCCGCTGGTGTGTGGTGCAAGCGCACAGATGAGATGGCCCACCAGGTCGTTTTCAGACTCGGCGTTGTAATAGGGTTCCATACCGTAGAAGCGCACCAGGAGTTCGTCGACGTAGTTCGCAGTACGGAGCAGGAAATCACCAGCGCCTTTCGCCACGATGAAATCTTGTGGATAGAGTTCCAGCACCTGTTCATCGTCGGCCAACGGTTCCCCCGTGTAGTCGTGCGTGTATCCCAACCCAGCAAGGGTCTTCCAAGGAACACCGATTTCCCGCGGACGGAAATGCGTGATGGGAACGTCACTCATGTCGTAGCGGACCGTTCCATCTCGGAAGACCGGGAGGTCGTGGCGCGCACGAAGAATACCTTTCTCAATGGCTTCAGGGGTTTGGTCCCGGCTGTTCAGTTTCTTCATGCATTTGACCTGCCCCGGGAGGCGGTCAATGCCAAGCCGAATGCGAGCGTCCTCGACCAAGTCGTCGAGGCGGACGGATTGGATTTCACCGCGCCGCCGCCGCGTTGAATCGGAGGTGTCTGCCTCAGTTCGACCTCCGCAAACATCACCCGCTCTTCCTTCTCCAAAATCGTCTTGATTTCGATGATGACAACGTATGTACGGAGAGGCCCGGTTGCACACCGAGCAGGTTCGTTTCCCGAGTTGAACCCGGATGGTTCGTTTCTCCACGGCGTTGTGCAACAACCGTTGATTCCCTCCGTTGAGTTCGATGGGAAACAAGGAGTGGGTCATGGGGTTCATCACGCGGGGAGCGGCCTTTTCGGGCCGACCCATCCGGCATCCGACACGAACGGGGGCGCTGTGTTCCCACCGTAGGTCGGAGAGTTTGCGAACGAGCATCATGATGCCGTGAATGGCGTGTTCGTCCTCAAGTTGCTGCGCATGCAAGTAAGCCGGGGGGTCATCGGGACCGTCGTCAGGAACAGACGCTGCCGCTTCCCTGCCGACCTTGTCGGTTTCAGCGATGCCCAAACCCCGCTGACGGGCACCGGTTTCAGCAGCGATTCGAATGGTGGCACGTTCCGCTTCCAATTCGCCTTTTCGTTGACGTTCTTGATCGAGAATGGCTTTGGCCCGTTCAAGGGCTTTCAGTCGCTCCTCAGTCATGCTTTCAGCGTTACGAACACGAACCGGAGAAGCACCGCCGAAGGTGAAACCAAGGCCTTCGAGCAACGCCTCCCATCCGGCCAAAACCACGATGTCGTCGCCATCATGCGCGTGGGGTAGGCCAAGAAGCATCATCGCTGCTTTGGCCATGCCGTGCTGGTGAAGCACCCACCCCTCCGGTAAGGTGGATTGCAGCACGGGGGCCCGAGGCAGGTGGCCCGTACCCGGAAGCTCAAGGCCCTCAAGAGCGGGCAAAATCTCAGGCTCAAGGTCGTCCATCCGTTTGGGTGTCCAACCCTTTACAGCCCCCTTCAAACGGAGCTGGCGCTGACCGTGGTGAGGAAGCGCACCTTCGAGGTGCACGTCCTTGGCAGCGAGGGTGGAAAATGTGTTTGAGCGTTCGATGGACGCCGATTCAAGCATACCCAGAACGCCCGGCAACCATTCGATGGGGAGGTCTTTGAACCACGGGTTGTGAGGTGGAGGGAGCGAGGTTGCAAAGCGTTCAGCGATGCCTTTTGCTTGCTCCCAAGTGAGGGCCTGCGCCCTCAAACGAGCATGCCAGCGGCAACGAACCCAAAATTGGGCGCGAGGGTCCTGGGATTCACCGGGTTGGAGGCCCGGCATGCCTTCTGGCCATGCGTCGCGGTCAGCCTCCATCACGGTGAAGAAATCCTCCATGTCCTTCGGTGTCGCCAACGCCTCCAGGACATCGCTCGCCCACCAATCCATTGTGTAGCCGGCGGGGACAAGCGATTTGTTGTTCTCCAAAAACTCACCGTAACCGATCACCAGTTCACCGTTGTCCCAGATGTTCTTGACACGAGGCCGCAAGGAGGCGTAGGCTGAGGGGTCGTCGATTCGGAGGAAACGACCGTCGTCAAGGATGACCCATGGGCCTTCAGCCTCGTCGCATGGCGTGATGGCGCAGGCTTTCCCCGGGCGTTCGATTTTCATCTGCGTTCCGATGGTGATGAAATCGTCAAGCGCCAGCATTGAGGCGGTGTTGCAGGAGGCGGCGGCCAATCCGGAAGGGCGTGCCCGCCCGTATCGAAGGCGGAAACCGCCGGCCTGGAGGGGTCCACCAAAGACCGGACGACCAGCGATGATGTCGTTCATGAATTTGGTGATCGGCTGGATTTGCTTGCTTCGGAAGGTTTTCGCATCCGTGATGTCTTTTTCCTTCCCTCTTGCAGCAAATTTGGCGATGAAATCCCAACCCGGGAGGTTCAACCGTTCGGTGTGTTTCTCAATTTTTGGGGCTTTCAAGCACATGCCTTCCCCAATGACCAGCAGCACACCACCCCGAATACGCGCTTCGTCGATGTTTCGAACATTTCCGTAGCCAGCGCATTCAATGCGCTCCGTCGATTCACCGTTGATCATCACCGGGCAAGCGCGCACGATTTCATCGATTTCGGAAGGAGATGGTCGGTACTGAAGGTTGCCGCGGTAAAGGCCAAACTCCTCCTTCACACGTTCAACTTCCGGGTCCGTCGGTTGGTAGTGACCGATGTTCAATTCCCGACGAATCATGTCAGCGATGAGCACGGCAAGGGCTTGAGCGGTTCCACCTGCTGCCCGTATCGGGCCGGCAAAATGAACGGACACGAACTGAGAGCCGTCGATGTTGTTCAACAACCGAACCTCGCTGATCCCTTCCAGCGGGGCGACCAAAACCGCCTCGGTCAAAACGGCCAAACCGACGCGAAGCCCCACGTCAATCGACTTTTCCAAGTCGTACCCCTTTTCTCGAAACCCACGGGAAACGGATTGAGCGATCATGATGGACGTTGTTTCTCGGTCGTGTTTTTCGAGCAGAGCACGGATATCATCTGCAACGGGGTAGCCCTCGAGGTGTTCGATGAGCAATTTTTCCGTCCGTCCGGCCAGGTCCGAAGCACGCGGAATCTCGACCCGGTGTTTGTGGTCAAATCCGAGTTCGCGTGCAGCCTCGGCAATCCGGTAAGCGTCATCCGCCCGTTCATCCAGCCAGAGATGGTAGCGTTCCATCTCGGCTTCAAGGCGGGGCAAATCAAGCCCAATCAACGGGTTCAACTCTCCCAATTCGGAACGAGTCGGCTCAGTACCCATGGTCATTCGTGAAAATGAGGAGACCGACCCTATATCATCACCGCGGTTCAATTTCTTGACCGCTCAGCGTGAACGGGGGAAGGAAAGTTCATGTCATGCACCCGTGAGAAGGAAGCATGGCCGTTGACCCCACTGTTCGTGCGCATCCTGAGTGGGCCCGCTTGGGGGCCTTGGTCCACGAACTGGCCTTCCTCGACGGCGGCCATGATGATGCCTTTACCCTCGCAAGCGGACGGCATTCTCGTTGGTTTTTTGACACGAAGCCGGTGATGATGCATCCGGAAGCGGGGCGGATTCTCGGACGCCTTTTGACCATGCGTGCTGAAGCGATGGGCGCTCAATTCGTCGGCGGGCTTGAACTTGGAGCGGTCCCGCTCACAGCGCTGGTGGTGGCGGCAGCCCCCGACCATCTGCGAGGTTTCATGGTTCGAAAAGAACCGAAAGGCCGAGGGGGGCGCAAAACCAACAACCCCCCTGGCATTGAAGGTTCGTCGCTGGTGGGTGGAGGCGATGTGGTCATCGTCGAGGACGTCACCACAACGGGGGGATCCTCGATCGTGGCCGTTGAGCGAATCCACGCCGAAACCGATTGTCGTGTGGTGGGCGTGATCAGCATTCTCGACCGGGAAGAAGGGGCAGAAGAGGCGTTTGAAGCCGCCGGCATTCACTTTGAATCCTTGCTCACACGGTCCGATATCCTGGCCCTCTGAGGCGTTTCCATGCACGAAATTCTGAACCCTGCCGACGTGGACGCTTCCGGTTTGGTTGAACTCGCCCAGGACCCCACGGCACCCGAGGGTTTGGTGTTTCATCACGCCGTTGAAGGGAAACCGCTGGCTACGCCGTGGCAGGTCGCCGTTTTGCGCGCCGCTCTGCTCGCAAAGCATTCCCTCCCCGAAGGGCTTGTGCTCGATTGCGCTTGCGGCAGCGGGATTCAACTCGCAGCCTACGCCTCCAGCCTTCACCGACCGGTGCTCGGCGTTGAGCTGGAACCGGCGAGGGCCCATGCTTCGGCCTTCAACATCCAAACCGTGGCCGCCCACCACGCCGCCACAGAGGAACCATGGTTCACGGAGAGTCGTATCGTCTCAGGCGATGGAACGGATGCGGAAGGTGTGCTTCGGGCGGTCGATACGGCGCAACGCATCGCGTTTTTGCATCTTGACCCGGCTCGGCCTCGCAACAGTCGGACGCATGCGCTCGAAGAGATGCAACCCCCGTTGCACAGCGTTCTGCGTGAATGGGCACCCCATTTTGCAGGCGAGCCTGCCTTTGTGTTGGACCTCTCGCCAAGGCTCACCGACCAGCAGCGTGGAGAAGTCGAGGCGTTGGTTGAGGCCCTGTGGCCCGGGCTTCCGCGAACATGGGAATGGACTTCGAGGGGACGGGGGCGCGTTGACCGTTTGGCCCTCTGGGGAGGTTGTGTTGCTGAACGGGGCACGTCTCGCAGGTTCGTGCGCGTCCCGCAGACCTTGGGCAAAGAGGCGTTGATCTTGCGAACCGGCGATACCCACGAGGCTCCCACGGTTCGTGTCCACCCTCCCAAACGCGGTGAATTCGTCACTCTGCTCGATGCAGCCTTGGTTGAGAGCGGCCTGGTGAGTTCGTGGTTGCCTTCGGTGTCAAAGGACCACACCTTTCGCTGGGCGGTGGTCGAAGGGCGGCGCCCGCAGGTGCATCACGAACATGCTCTCCGTTTGAACCAGCAACAAGGCACCTTGGTTCAAGCCACGGGCCGTGTCGTTGAACTCCTCAACATTGAATTGAACGAAAGCACCGTTGATGGACTGGTCGAATACGCTTTGGAGCACAACTTCCGCTCGGTCAAGCTTCGTCTTGACCTCGACCCAACGCTTCAACCCGTTTTGCAGGGTTCTTTGGACCGACAGTTGCAACGCCGTCACGGAGTTCGCGAAGGTTTTCTCACCCGCCATCCCAACGGCCATACCCTCCTCCTCTGCGTCTTGGTTCACGATGAGGTTGAAGGGGGAAGGCCCTAATCACTCCTTTTCGCGGCTCAGTGGCGCGAACGCCATCATCGCGGTCTTGATATATGGGGGGTTGGTCGGAGGGATGCTTGACACTGCGTGTGTTAACGTACAGGTGAACACGATGGCACGACCGAAGGATGAGGACCTTGGTGACGATTTTTCATACATTTTGCGTATGGCCGATACGGACATGGACGGCTTGAAGCCGTTGGCCACCGCATTGACCTCGGTCAAGGGCGTTGGTGCTCGCACCGCCATCCAGATTTGCAAGAACACGGGCTTCGACCCCTACGCCCTCGCCGGTTTCCTCACCACCGAGCAACAGGAAGACCTCCGTGGCGCCATTGAATCCTACGCCGAAAAGGTCCCGGAATGGATGCTAAACCGGCAGCGCGACCTCGAATCGGGCTACGACGTCCATGTCACCGGCCAACAGGTTCGCTTTACCCTCAAGGACGACATTGACCGGCTACGCACCATGAAGTCCTACCGTGGTATCCGCCATGCGTCGGGCAACAAAGTCCGTGGCCAGCGCGGTCGTTCCAACGGCCGTGGCGGTTTGACCCTCGGTGTGAGCCGAAAGAAGTGATGAGAGGGATTGAACATGGGAGAGCCAAAGTTTTCACGACCCAAGTACGACACGCCTTCCCACCCTTGGAAGGCTGACCGAATCGAAGAAGAGCACGCCATCCAAAAGAATCACGGGCTCAAGAACATGAAGGAGATTTGGAAGGCCAAGTCGCAACTCCGCCGGCACCGACGACAAGCCATGCGCCTGATCGGTAACGTCGACACGACGGAAGGCCACGGCAAGCGTGAGCGAGAAGACCTGCTCCGCTCCCTCCACCACAAGGGCCTCATCGCTTCGGACGCAGACCTCGGTGACATCCTGTCGCTCACGACGGAAGATGTCCTCAACCGTCGACTTCAGGCTCAAGTGTATTACAAAGGTCTTGCATGCACCATGAAGCAAGCACGCCAACTGGTCACCCACGGCCAAATCTGCATTGGCGAGCAAAAGGTCACCATCCCTTCCTACCCCGTGAGCAAGGACGAAGAAGCCGATCTTCGCTACCATCCAAGTTCTGCTCTCAACAACCCAAACCACTCCATTCGGAAAGCCATTGAAGGCGTCCGCGAAAAGGCCGATTACGAAGACGGTGAAGTTGACCCGGAGGCCACCCCTGAATTTGCTGAAGAAGTTCGGGAAGCCGCTGAGGCTTCAACCGCTGCACTTGAAGGAGGCGATGAGTGATGTCCCGCAAAGCCGTTGTCAACATTTACAGTTCGAAGAACAACATTCTCATGACGGCTACGGATTTGACCGGGGCCGAGACCATCTCCACCTGCAACGGTGGCGAAGTTGTGAAGTCCGGTAAGGACAAAGGAAGTCAATTTGCTGCAACCCGTGCCGGAGAACGCATGGCTGATGCCCTAAAAGAAAAGGAATTTACCGAAATCGTCGTGAAATTTCGAGCGCCTGGCGGAAACCGCTCCATCCGTGCGCCTCAAGCAACCGCAGCCATCCGGGCCCTCACCCGTGCCGGCATGACCGTGAGCCGAATCGTCGATGTCACCCCCATCGCCCACGATGGAACGAAGAAGAAGGGTGGACGCCGGGGCCGCCGTGTTTGAAGACTGGTGATGACCATGAAGACTGAAATCGTAGAAGGCTGGCCACAGGGCCACGAAATCCGCATCCTCATCAGCGACACCGACGCATCCCAAGTCAACGCCATTCGTCGAGCCCTGATCGCTGATGTCCCCAAACTCGCCATCACCCGGGTTGACTTCTCCCAAGGCGTTACCCAAGACAACAAGGGCGAAGTGGTCGAATCCGTGAACGTGCTTCCCGATGAAGTGCTGGCTCACCGTCTCGCCATGATTCCCATTCCCACCAACCTCAACGAAGGCCTGGTCTTCCCCGACACTTGCGAAAACTGCAAGGACGTCGTTGAAAAGGACAAGGGTTGCCCCATGTGTCAGGTGCTCTACACGCTTTCTGCCCGTGGACCTTCGGCCGACTCCGAAGAAGAGTTCAAAACCGTATACGCACGGGACATCACCACGATTTCAGACCCCGTCTTCGACATTCGTGAAGAACACAAAGACATCCCGCTCACCGTGCTGGCCAAGGGTCAATTCCTCGAATTCTACGCATTTGCCGTGTTGGGACGAGGTCGAGATCACGCCAAGTGGTCTCCGGTCGCAGCCGTTGGCTTCCGACCCCAATGCATCGCCGTTCTTGACAAACCAAAGAAGGCAGAAATCCTGTTCAATCTCGGCTTGACAACGAGCGACGGAAAGGCCATTGATGCAAAATTGTTCGGCAAAGACAAGAAGATCACCAACATCAATCACGTGATGGACCTTGAGAAAGCCCTTCACCAAGTCGGCCCCGGAACCGGACGCGAAGAAGACTTCGACAACGCCATCGTCATGCAACCCGTTGACGGGGCTTTCGTCTTCTCCTACGAGACCGACGGAGCCCTTGACCCCGTGACGGCGTTCAATATGGCCTTGAGCGAACTAAGCCAACGCTTCACCCAGTTGAAGGAAGACGTTGCGTCCGCACTGGCTTGAAGTGCGAAGAGCACACTTCATCAGCCCCGCCTTCGTGCGGAGAACGATGTCCCCGTCCTTTGAAGCATCATGCGGCGGCCACATCACGCTGCTTTTTGCCATCGACAAGTCTGCTCGCCTCAAACGAAGCCAGGGCAGCAGAGGTACGGGGTTTACGATCAAACACGGTGTTCTCGTTCGCCTCACCCTCAACAGCGATGAGGCACTGGCTCCAAAGCGAACCATGGTCGGGATGGAACCCGATGCCGCCTCCCCGAGGCTGAAGAAAGAGCGCTCGACGGTCACCGTCGTCGATGCTGAAGGAAAGCCTCGGTCGCAGACCGCTCTCTACATGGATTACATTCAGGCGTGTCGAGACGCCACGCTGCTGCGTGAGCACGAATACATTACCGTGGACGTGACCCTGCAGTGTCCAACCAGCCAAGGCTTCGGCATGTCAGCTGCTGGGCTGGTCGCCTTGGGGCGGGCGGTTCAAGCTGCAACCCGACGAGGAACTGCCGTTCAGTACGAAAAACTGGCCCATCGGATCGAGCGTGAACACGGTGCTGGGCTGGGTGATGTTTTGGGATTGTCCGTTGGGGGCGTTGAGCTCCGCATCCAACCGGGTGCGCCCGGTTGGCCGGGCCAAGCCGTGAGTTTCGGGCTTGAAGCACCGTTGTTGTTGGTGTGGGACGCCGCTGAAGCACGCCATACATCACTTTACATCGACGACCCCGACTGGCAGAACCTCATCACCGAGGCTGGTGAAGCGAGCATTGCAAACCTCCGCATCGGAGCATGGAACGAAGGGCGTTGGTCGGAGGTGCTGAATGAGGCGAGAAATTTTGCCAATGCTTCGGGCATGCTGGCCGAGGCCGAGCGCGCAGCCGTATACGATGCGGTCGTGGAAGAGGTTGCTCAACTCGCCCTCCACGCCATCTGCGCCGTTCGCTTGTGCATGCTTGGAAGTTCGGTCGTCGTCCTCCCCCGTCGCATTGACCAACTTCCAACCGATGACGACCTGATGCGTTTGGAAAACGAACTGAAACAACGAGGTTTGAGCACGTTGTTGAGCGCCTTTGCCCCGTCTACTCGTCAGCATTGAGGCGGGAGAGATCGATGGGTCCAGCATCCAACATGACCACCCCGGGCAAGTACAGATTTTCGCAGAAACCGTGACGGAACATGATGGCCCCTGAACCCCAAGCGTCGATGTAGCGGTTCATCTGTTTCTTCATTTTCTTGCGTTGGAACTCCACATCGGCGCCGTAGAAATGCTTCGCATCGATCCATGCCACCGGCTGGCCGTTGATGTACACGTGATCGAGGAACAACAAGTCCGGTGTACGAACCGGCCGCCCTAACGCTTCGGATTGCTCCTTCACCATCTCAGGTTGACGTCGAAGACGAATGCCTTGAGCCTCAAACCAGTCGGCGAGGATATCTTCGAACAAATCGGCTTTGAGTTGGGTCTCCGATTGGTCAACGCTTGCCACGCGATCCACCGCTTCAGCTTCCTCAAATTCACGACGTTCTCGTTCTTTCATCTGGCTTGGATTGCGGAGTCGTTCCTTGATTTGATTCTTGGACCAGCCGTTCGCCTCGAGCACCGCACGAAACAGGTTCATCGGGGAAAAGTCGTGTTCGATGGAAAGTTCGATCACCGTTGAGCCGTTTCGGTATTGTTGGGCGATCGAGCGAGCCTTTCGCTTCAGTTTGTGGTGGGAATAAACGGTCTTTTGCTGCAACAGAGCCGACCGCAACGACAAGGCCTGGTCAAGGGTCATGGCTTCATTGACGACTCTTTTTCCAATTTCGTCGACTCGCTCATCGGTCAACCATCCGTATTCACCTCGCCGGACGACCCAATCCGCCACCTTTTCCTCGGTCTTGAGCGGGACGGGGCTGACCGCCCACTCAAGGTGGAACGTTCGAGGAGGTTCAATGTCTTCAGGAATGGCCATGGGGAGCGGTCGCTGGTCAAACCGACCCTCTGCCCGAGCACCCATGGCTCGAACCTCTTCACGAAACCGTTCCTCTTGCTGCACGCGTTTTGGACCACCGTAGCGCCGTCGGTTCGAAGATGAAGAGGTTCGTCGCTGCTGGCGACCCCTGCGTTCGTCCGACCCACCCATGGTATCGTTGGTGGAGCGACACTCAATGAAGACTCCCCCAAATCCCGTTGCGCACGCCTGCACGGGGGGTTCTTATGCAAGACATCCATCCAGCATCATGCGCTTCATACTCGTGCATGCCGTTCTTGCTGTGCTCATGTTGGCGGGTGCAGCAACACCGCTCGCAAATTCCGCCCCCCAGGCACTTGAAAGCCCAGCATTTGCGTTGCACAGCGAATCGACAAACACGACGGGGTGGTTGGCCAGCGCAGGAGGCAGTTCGAGTGAATCCATCAACGCCCTCCTGCCCCTGCCCAATGGTGGCGTCATCGTTGCCGGTTCGTTTGAACAAAACATCGATTTCAACGGCGATGTCATCGGCTTTTCAACCGAAGGTACAGCGTTTGGTGTTGACTTTTTCATCGGATGGATCGCCGCCAACGGAACATGGACGAACACGACCAATGGAAGCAGTAATTCGGGTTTGGACTCCGGACTGGATAGCATCAGCGCCTTGGCTGCGCTCAGCGACGGCACCGTCCTTGTCGCCGGAACATACTGCGACATGACCTTCGGCAGCGGATGCAACATGACGCTCGGTGAACTCGACCCCATCAGCAAGACGGTTGACGAACACGAAAACGCCGTGTTCCTCGCAGCGATGACGCCCGAAGGCGATTGGATGTGGGCAAAATCGTACTCCAATGCTCACAAAATCAGCGTCGTCGACCTGCTGGTTACGCAAAACGACGAAATCCATCTCGCACTGCTTCATCGCGGCGAGTTGCTCTTCGAAAACGAAACCTCGCTAGCCAGCGAAAACGAAGAAGCCGTTGCCCTGGTGATGATGAACGGGTACGGCGACCACTTGGCGGTCAAAACCGTGTTCTCGACAAATGCGCTTGATACCACCGGGAAACTTTGCAAAGACAGCAATGGAGGGACGTATTTCATCACCACGTTCTTTGACATGGTGAATTTTGACGAAACGGAAATCCTCAGTACGGGGAATTTGGACATTGCGGTTGCCCAGTACTCCACCGGAGGTTGGAATTGGATCGCTCACGCCGGAGGGTCCGGTGACAACACCGTCGCTGACTGCACCGGACGAGCGTCCAACGGCATCGCCATCGTTGGAGATTACATGGAGAACATGAGTTTTGGAGACATGGACATCGATGACGCCGTCTGGATTGACTTCTATGAGGCCCACCTTTCAACGAACGGGGAATGGTTGCACGCATCCGGCTTTGGCGGAAACGGAGCTGACCGAGTCGTCGGCATCGAAATCACCTCACAAGGCGATTCCATCATCCTCGGTGAAACAAGCGGGGCACTCACGCTCGGTGAATTCACCCTGACCGACCTTGACGGTTTGAACAACGGAAATCATCTCGACCTGTTCTTGGCCCAACGCCAAGAAAATGGCGCCTGGGATTGGGCGATTTCAGGCGGCGGAGGCGGGAACGACCGACCTTCCGACTTGGCGCTCACGGCCAGCGGGTCCCCGGTTGTTGCTTTCGCCTCCAACAACGACGGCATGTACGGACCCCATGTGTTTGACCAACGAGACCAAGTTGATATCGGCGTGTGGATGTACGAAACCGATTTGGATTTGGACGGCGTTCTCGACGGGGTTGACAACTGCCCAAAGCTTCCCAACCCCAATCAAGAAAACCACGACGGAGACGCTTTTGGCGACCTCTGCGATGAGGATGACGACAACGACGGCGTCAACGATGCGAGCGATGATTGCAACCTCGGTGAGGTGGGCTGGCAGGCCAACGCCAACACCGACCACGACGGTGATGGCTGTCGAGATGCAACCGAAGATTTGGACGATGATGAGGACGGCATTTTTGACTCCAATGACCTTTGCCCAACGGGGTCTGTGGGTTGGGTTTCAACCGAAGAAAACGACATTGAATCCGATGGGTGTGCTGATGTGGACACCGACGGTGACGGCTTTGTCGACCAAGCAGACAATTGTCCGGGGGTCGCCAACCCAACCCAGGGGGATTTGGACAACGACAACATCGGGGACCCTTGTGACGTTGACAAGGATGGGGACGGGATTTCAATCCCCGACGACAACTGTCCAAACGACTTGACACCGTGGATTTCCTTCTCTTGGAACGACTACGACACCGACGGGTGCATTGACGAAACGATGGACGATGACGATGATGACGACGGGGTCTTGGACGTCGACGACACGTGCTTGTTCGGCGAAAAAAATTGGATTGACCAAGCCGAAACCATGGACCACGACGGTGATGGGTGCGCAGACAGCACCGAAGATGACGACGATGATAACGACGGCATTGAAGACGTGGTGGACCGATGTCCAAAGGGCATCATCGGGGTGGCGCAGTCCGGACAAGACATGGATGGGGACGGATGCATCGATGCCGTGGAAGACGATGACGATGACCAAGACGGGGTTTTGGACCCTGTTGACCTGTGCCCTCGAACCACCGCCGGAGACCAAATCTCCTCCAACGGCTGCAGCGAGTTCCAACTCGATGACGACGATGACGGCGTGGTCAATGCCTACGATTTTTGCCTCAACTCGGTCTTTGGAGCGGTCGTGGATGAACAGGGATGTGCGACCAAGTCCGACGGTGCTTCCGGCGAGAACGATAGCGGAGGCTTTGGCCTTGCAGGATGGTTGTTCCTCGCTGCGGGCGTGATCGGTGCCTGGGCCGTTATCATCAGCAATCAGCGGGTGGGTCCAACATTGCCAAAGGAAGATGTCGCCATGGGGCCACCGCCTCGTCCGTCCATGCTCGAACAGGAATGATCACGCATACACGATGGCCGGCGACAACGGCATCGTAGAGCCCGCCCTTCCCGTGGTGTCAGCATCGCTTTCACCGACGACGATGTTCACCGTGGCAAGACCGAGTTCAGCGGCAACAAAGTCCGAGGCGTGGCTGAGAACAAGGGCTTCGTCCATTGACGAGATCACGACACTCTTCGAAGCATCGTCCCATTTGAAGACTTGGGGAAGCATCTTCTTGCCCCAAAACCCAAGAATTTCGCCCTTTCGCTCGCCTTGAGCCAACGGTAATTCCTGAAGCACGGACATGAATTGTTTGGGATGACCTCCATCAGCGAGGAAGGCAAGAGCGGATTGAGCCAATGTACGCTTCCAGTCGGGTGCGACCACCAACGTGGCGGACGTGGCGGACTGACCGAGGTGGCGTTCCGCCACCACGCGAACTTTTCGAGCCTGTTCAAGCACATCCCGAATGTATTGTTCTCCGGCAAGCAACACCTGCTGGTCATCGTCCAGCGGGGTTGGAACCTCGAGCGAACTCGCTGCAACCAAACCGGTCGTTGCGGCATGATCGTTCCACCAAACCTCGGCCAGGTGCGGTGTTGAGACGGAAATCAACTGCGACCAAATGGGGAGCAAACGCTCGGCGACCGCTCGGTTGCCACCGCCCCTGCGGACGTACCAGTTGATGTCCTTGATGACCTCGTAGTGGGAGATTTCGACCGCACGGCGAAGGTCGTAACGCTCCATCGCCTCCGTAAATTCGTGAATGCGTTGAGTGAAGCGAGCCTCCATCCAAGCGTCCATCGGTGTGTCCGAGGCGGTCCAAGCCATGAGTTGCTCCGGCATGCTGCGGAGTTGAAGCATGACGCGATGGTTCGCTTCTAGGGCTGCATCGGACCAATCCATTCCCGCCGTTGGGTTGGCAGCAAAGAGAATGAACAAGCGCACCGTATCTGCCCCAAAGCGTTCGATCATGGCTTCCGGTGAAACCGTGTTGCCATGCGACTTGCTCATTTTGGCTGAACGGGACGTCAACTCGCCGTGACAGTGCGGGCAAGGCGCTCCTTCGTGGTCCACCGAAAGCGTCACGCCGCAATCGGCACAAAACGGGGCCGATTTGTTAACCATGCCTTGGCAGAGCAACTCGTTGAAGGGTTCGTCCACGTCGACCAAGCCCAAATCCCGGAGAGCTTTGGTCATGAAACGAGCATAAATCAGATGCATCTGCGCGTGCTCAATCCCGCCGCAATAGAAATCCACCATCATCCAGCGGTCAGCGATGGCTTTTGCAAACGGTTCGTCGTCGTTGAGCGCATCGGTGTACCGCAGGAAGTACCAGGACGAATCCATGAACGTGTCCATGGTATCGGTTTCACGCCGAGCCTCTGCACCGCATGAGGGGCATGAAGCGTTGACAAAGGTGGGCGAGGTCTCCAGTGGGTTCCCCTCGACGGCGAAGACCACGTCACGAGGCAGTTCGACGGGTAAATCCGATTCAGGGACGGGAACCGCCCCGCATTCTTTGCAGTGGATGACCGGAATGGGGGTGCCCCAGTACCGCTGGCGGGAGATCAGCCAAGGTCGCACCTTCCAGTTGACCGTTCGCTCCCCGTGATTTGCGGCTTCTAGGGCGGCGCAGACGGCGTCTTTCGCCGCTTGGCCGTAAAGGCCGTCAAACCCGTCCAAAGGACTGTTCACCATGTAACCCAAATCGGTCTCGGCTTGATTCATGGGTGCGTCAGCGTCACCGCCCTCCTTCATCACCAACACGCGACGAATGGGGATGTCGTAAGCAGTTGCGAAATCGAAGTCGCGCTCGTCGTGGGCGGGGACTGCCATCACCGCTCCGGTCCCGTAGGAAGCGATGACGAAGTTGCCAAACCAAATGGGAACAGCATTGCCGGTGAGCGGATGGACGGCATGGTGGCCGGAAAACACCCCCTGCTTCTTGTTCATGTTCTTGATGCGGTCAAACTCTGACATGCTCGCAACCTCGTCGTGCAAGGCTCGCCATTCGGCCTCCTGAGGGGTTCCCTCAACCAAGAGACGGGCGAGGGGGTGTTCGGGCGCAAGCGTGACGAAGGTGGCGCCGAAGAGGGTGTCCGGGCGTGTCGTGAACACTTCGATCTTTTCCTCCCGGCCAACGATGCCGAAACGGATGTTTGCACCTTCAGACCGACCCAACCAGTCCTTCTGAAGCGATTTGACGTGTTCTGGAAATGCGATGGTGTCAAGGCCGTCATGGAGTTGTTGAGCGTATGAGGGCAAGTCAAGGAACCACTGGTTCATTTCTTTCTGTTCCACGGGACCGTTGCAGCGCCAACACCGACCGGCCTTGACCTGTTCATTGGCGAGAACGGTGTTGCACGCCTCGCACCAATTCACCGGGGCATGCTCTCGACGGGCCAGGCCGTTTTCCATGAATTTCGTGAAAAACCACTGATTCCACTTGTAATACCTTGGGTCGTGGCTTTTGAGGGTTCGACGCCAATCGTAAGAGAACCCCATCCGCTTGATTTGAGCGGTGATGGACGCCATGTTTCGCTCGGTGCTGTCATGAGGATGACCTCCTTCCGAAATGGCGGCGTTTTCAGCGGGCATACCAAACGAGTCGTAGCCCATGGGGTAGAGGACATCAAAACCTCTCATGCGCTTGTAGCGAGCAACGGCATCGCCAATGGAGTAGTTCCGCACGTGCCCCATGTGCATTTTTCCCGAAGGATAAGGATACATTTCAAGGCAGTAGAACTTCGGTCGGTCGCCCCGTAGGTCGGCCTCGAAGACCCGTTCGTCAGTCCATCGCTTCTGCCAGCCGACCTCGTCAACGGGTTCAAGTTCGGATGACATGGAGCCTCACCGTCCACTGGACGATTCGACCCACTCGCCTTCACGCTTTCAAATCCCCGCCTCGCGCCAAGCGTTTGACCGACTTGTGACGCTCTCAGTTGGATCCAAAATCATCGCTGGTTTCCAGGAGGAAAATGGCTTCCCGTGTCAATTTGTAACGGTTCATCAAGCCCATCTTTCGTCGCTCAACCAACCCGTACTTTTGCAACGTACGTAGGTGATGAGAAACGAGTTGTTGGCTCTTTTCAAGCCGCTTGGCCAGTTCTGCTTGTGTCGGGAACTGCCCCAAGTCGCCGTCTTGGTCGAGCAGGCTGAGGATCTTGCCTTGCAAACTGTTGGGGTCGGGGGACAACGGAGGCACGGGAAGGTCTTCTTCGTTCGTGCTCGGATTCAATTGATTGGTCAGCGGATAATAGCGGACGAGACGTCCGTCATTTTTCCGCCATACGTTCTCTTCGGCCTCCAAAATACGGAGGTGGTGCGTGATTTGACCGTTGCTCATTTCCAGCGCACTCATCAACGCTCGGAAATGACAGCCCGGATTGGCGGTCAAGTACCCCATAAGGCGACCGCGTTGGTAGCGGCCGTCGGTGGTTTCGTGGGTTTTGCCCACGAGGCCAAGCAGCCACAGCCCCGCCAGCGTGGTCGGCAACCGGAGGCCCTCGTTGGTGGCCACGACGGCGACGAGCAGGGACAGCAACGATGTTGTCACGACCACGGTCACAACGCTCGCAACGAAAACGGGGGCGGTTTCGTTCACCTGGTCTTGTTGCATCTCGACCGGTTTCTCTTCGATGACAGGGTCAAGCGTGGACCGCTCCATCACGACTTCAATCACTTCCACAGAAGGAGCGGAGAAGGAGGCACATGCGGGCGACGGTGAGGCTTCAACCGCTCGATAAACGCCTTCAGTTGTACCCGAGGGCGTCCACGCAGCCAGCGTTCGGGCATGAGACAGCAGGTGAATCGTTTCGTCCATTTCCAAAACATAACAGGTGCCTTGCTCGGTGAGCAGACCTGTCCACGTTCCTGTCAGTTCAAGCACGTCCAACTCAACCGTTGGTGTGTTCTCCTCTTCAGCCGGCGATTCGGTGAAATCTTGAGGCCATACCACCGGAACGGAAGCGGTGCTGGTGGTCGATGCGAGGAGGGTGAGTTCGAGTTGGTAAATGCCCTCAGGAACAACCGGAGCCCCGTTTTGAACCATCTGAACCTCAAAGGTTGCAAACACCGAGCCCTCGGCGCCTTGGGGCATCAAGACCTTCCGACCGTCGTAGGATCCGCAGAGGTCTTGGAAGCGGTGGACCGAGACATTCTCTGCATTGATGAAATTGAGGACGAAGGAACACGGTTGCGTCATCCGCAAGTAGGTTTCAGGGCCGAGGTTGGTGACGGTATTGGTCAATTGGAGGGTGTCGTCATCAAACCAAGTTGAATCGGTTGTGAGTTGAATGTCGGCAAGCCCACCGCAGCCGCTGGGGTCAGCATCTCGATAGTCAACGGTCTCAACGACCGAGAGGTGAAACTCGGGGACTTCGGCCACCACCGTGTAGGTGCCGGGTGCGACTCTACAGCCGTTCTGGTCAAAGAAATTCCATTGTGGAAGGGTCAACGCAAGCGGTTGTGAGGGGGAGAGTGAAGTCTCGAGTTCAATGGTTTGACACGTTTTGGCACTGCGTGAATCAAACACAACTTCACCGAGGTCGTCGACAATCCACATTTCGGACCTGCACGATGATGTGAAGGTCAGGTCCTGCTCTTCGGTTGAACGGCTGACCAGGTCAAGTTGAGCAACCAGCACATCCCCTTGCCCAAAGGGACGCTCCTCGTCAGCGTTAAGCGTCATGGAAAGAGTGGCATCGAGGAGAGCCTCGCCTTCATGCGGGGGCTCAAGAAGCCGCTGGTGAACGACTTCTCCACCAGGTAAAGCGAGTTGGACCGTTGTTGGCGAGGTTGGCGAAAGCGTCAATTCGTCCACCTGCACCACTTCACCCGGCATCAAGATGGTTTGAGGGCCGATGCACGACGATCCGAGGCTCACGGCATCCCCGATGGTGCGCTCAAGGGCGCAGGGAGCGACCTCGGTCAAATCCAGAGCTTGTGAGGTCGGGTTGTGCAAGGAAACAAGGCCCACCCAAGCACCATACTCGGTTTCGGAGCGCTGCACCCAATCCACAGAGTAGGTCAAGGCCGACGGAAGTTCAACCGGTGTTTGAGCAACCACGGTGGAGGAGGTGGAAAGGCCGGTGCCGAGGTGCATGACTTCAACGGTGTACTGCCCGCTCACCAACCACATCCCGTCTGCGTCCTTCATGGTCCATGTCAACGGCGATTCAACGGTGTAGGTTTCGGTTGCGAGGAGGTCAAGTCCTTGCTCACGGAGAGGACAAGCTTCGCCACCATCAACCACCTTGATGCCGGTCGCGTTGAACACGTTGATGACGAATTCGCATGCGGGGTTGTTTGGCAGCGTCACGGCGTCGCCTTGGTTCACCAAAGAAGGCGTGATCTCAAGCGGGTGCATCGGGTCAACCCAAGGTTGGGTGGCACTCTTGTCAAAGGCCGCTTCGAGGTGAACATCGCTCACATCAGCGGAAGCAAGACCCACAAAAAGCGAGGCCAGCAGCAAGCCCATCACGAGAAGGATGCGGCCTTGCGGCTTCTCGCCCATGTGAAAACATGGTCGCTTCCCCTTTGAAAGGTCAGCGGTGCAAACGATGCGTAGGTTTCAGAGGTTCTCAAGGTCCAACATGGTAGGAATCGCCGCCTCGGCGGCGGCTTGTTGTTGCAATTCATGCTGTTTCCATTCCGGCAACCCTTCGGTGCCTTCCCAGCCCAACGCACGAGCTTCCGCATAATTGCCTTCGGCGATGTAGTGCTGAATCCAAGCCTGACGCCGTTCTTCTTCTTCAGCGATGGAGGCCTGTGCAAGTTGCTTCTCCTGATTGGCCACCATGGCTTTGCGCTTTCCAGCGGCACGGGACACCTGGGCGACGAGGATGAGGGCGAGCATGAAGATGATCACGCCACCCATCCAAGCGAGGGTGGTGTTCTCGCCGCTGAGGAAGGAACTGGTGTCCCCTTCTTCACCTTGTGCGTCCGGGTCGGCCGTGATGGTGCACTTGGCTTTGTCAACGGCAAGCGAGAATGCAGGGTCCCAAGGACAGGCATCGGCGTCGTCGGCCACCCCATCGCTGTCGGCATCGGGGCATCCGTACCAAACTTCTTCGAGGCCGGAGATGGATGTACCCGGCACGCGCTGGCACATGTCGGCCTGGTAACCAGTGACGTTGTCACCGTAACCGTCGCCGTCGAAGTCAAGCCATTGGGAGACTCGGAGCGGGAAGCTATCCACGCGATTCGAGCTGTTCGCGTTGTCGCCCCATCCGTCGCCGTCCATGTCCGACCACTGGCTCGCGATTTCGGGGAAGGCGTCGCCGCGCTGTTCACGCAAGGTGATGAAGGTGCCCGGGTTATCGCTGTCCTCAACCGTGATGTTTTCCCAGAAGTAATTGTCACCGTAGCCGTCGTTGTCGGTGTCCACCCATTGTTCGAAATCGGTCGGGAAGGCGTCGTCCTCGTCGGCATAACCGTCCAAATCGGCATCGGGACAGCCCTGGCGGCCTTCTTCGTACGACTTGCCAAATTCTTCAACGCAGTCGTCGCCGCTCGGCACATTGGTGTTGTCGCCGTAGCCGTCACCGTCGGTGTCAGCCCACTGGAACGGGTCATTGGGGAAGGCATCCAACGGGTCGGTCACGCCGTCAAGATCGCTGTCAGGACATCCCCGGCTCAAGGGTTCTTGCGATTCACCGTACTCCATCGGGCACACGTCGCCGTTGGTTCCCTCGAGGTTGTCGCCGTAGCCGTCACCGTCCTCGTCGCTCCATTGGCTGGCATCGGAGGGGAAAGCGTCGCCGTTGTTGCCTCCGGGGTTGTCACCGTAGCCGTCGCCATCGGTGTCCTTCCACTGGGAGGTGTCGTCGGGGAAGGCATCGGGGTTGTTCCCGCTTTCATTGTCGCCGCGGTTGTCCCCGTCACGGTCCGACCACTGGGTCGCATCGTCGGGGAAGGGGTCGCCGGCGTTGGAGTACCCGTCCCCATCACGGTCTGCACATCCGATGCGGTCGATGGACGACGTTCCTGCGCTCGAGGGGCAATCGTCGGCGTTGTTTCCCTCGGGGTTGCTGCCGAAGCCGTCGTTGTCTTCATCGCACCATTGGGTGGGGTCGGCAGGGAAAGCATCACCGCCAAAGCAGTCCGGGGTGCTGGGCCAAGTTACATCGGGGTCTGAATAGCCGTCACCGTCGCCGTCTGGACAACCAAGGCGGTCGTAGGTGGAGTTGCCCCACACGTTGGGGCACAAATCTGCACGGTCGCTGTTGGGGTTGTCGCCGACCCAATCGCCATCGGTGTCAATGTGTTGGGTTCGGTCGAGCGGGAAGGTGTCGGGTTGATTGGCCGAGGGAAGCAGGACGCCCGGCCACTCTGCGGGCCGGTACGTGTCCCAAGAAGCGTCTTCGTAATTGTCACCATACCCGTCACCGTCGGTATCGTTCCATTGGGTGGCGTCGTTGGGGAAGGCATCGCCGGATTGATTCACGTGGAACTGGTACTCGTTGATCTCGTAGAGGTAATTGTCGCCGTGTCCATCACCGTCAGCGTCCACCCACTGGTCGGGATTGGAGGGGGCCCAATCTCCGGTGTCTGACCAACCGTCACCGTCAGCGTCGGGGCAACCAAAGATATCCTCGGTTGAGGTTCCGGGAACGGTGACGCAAGCGTCGGGTTGGTTGGCAGGGGCTGGATTGTCGCCGTAGCCGTCGTTATCGGTGTCGTCCCATTGAGTCCCGTCGTCGGGGAATGCATCCACAATGCCGTCACCTTGGTCGGTGGTGTTGTACCCGTCGTTGTCAGGATCCAGGTCAGCGAAAAGGAAGTACACGCCTTCGTAGTTGCGACTGACGGCAACACCGAAGTGGACGCCGTCGGGATGCCATGAAACGCCGTTGATGTTTCCACAGGGGTTCTGACCGCCGTTTTGGGTGCAGGCACTGGTGCCGCGAGCCAGTTGGATGCGGTCGACGAGCAGGTTCGTCGAGTACTCGTAGACCAGGAGAGAGCCACCGTCAGAGCCGAAATAGCCGATGGCGTAGGCAATTTGCTGATTGTCGGGAGAGATGTCCACGCCGTAACAGGCACTGGAGGCCTGCTGATTGAACAACGATGCCCCGTTGGAGGACGCAAAAGCTCGGAGCCTTGAGTTTCCGTTGTCATACGCACTGCACATGGCGATGACTCGGCCGTCTGGAGAGAAGGAGATGGCGTTGATGTTGGCGCCGCTTTGAGGGTTCATGGCGCGAACGGTCGTCCAGTTCGTTGTTTCAATCAAGTAGGAATTTCCATCGCTGCCAACCGCCATAGCGCTGCCGTCGGGGGAAAAGGCCACGGAAGAGTACGAGCCGCTGTTCCCCGCAGGAGTGACTTCCCTCCAAATCTGACCGTCGGCTACGCTCACGAGCATGACGGAGCAACCCGTACACGTGCCGCCGCCCCAGCCGCCGCTGGCTTCATCAACAACGGCGAACGACGTGCTGTTCGGCATGAAGGCGACGTCCGAAAACGTCCGAGAACTGCCCGTATGAGTGATCCCGTCGTGAATGACCGTCAGGTTGCTGGCCCACATCACGGCGGCGGTGTCGTCACTCAACGTCACAGCGACGTACATGTCGTCGGGACTCCAATCCAAGGCCGTGACGTACGCGTTGTTGCCGTCAACCAAATCCGGAGAGGTGGTCACGATGGTGTACGTCGAGGCGTTGTAAATGCGCACGCGGTCATCGGTCGCAACGGCGACATGCGAACCGGCTTGATTGTGGTCGATGCTGTAAGCGTTGACGTTGTTGATGTGGAATTCTTGAGAGAAGTTCGGGTTGTTTGAGGTCCAGCCGTCCGAATCGTCGGATGTCCCGTCACCGTCGCGGTCAGGGCAACCGTCCTTGTCGACGGTCGAAGTTCCGTAGGCCCACGGGCAATCGTCGACGTTGTCATCGAACCCGTCACCGTCCGAATCAGCGGCACTCACCAGCGGTGCTGCGGAGAGCAACATCAGCCCGCACAACAGGAGGGAAACGAAGCGGGGGGCCCTGTTGAGTGATTTCGGGTTTTTGGCCATGAATTGCCATGGATGTTTGAATAAAAGGTTTGTTGTCTTCGTGAGCCTCCGTGCTTCACGAACCGGATTTCTTTGAGGAAAGCCAAAAAGGCAAGTCTTGAACAATCAACACCGCCAGCGGAGAGCATGGCGGGTGACATTCCCAAGGTGAACGTTGCCGCTCGCGACCGAATCTTGCTCCATTTGCTCGCCCACGACCAATGGGCCGACCGCTACATGGTGCCGCCGAGCCTGACCAGGCCGGGCATTGCCGATGCCTGTGCTCAACACCCCCCCAACGTGAGCCGGACCATGCGGGATCTACTCAAAGAAGCGCTGGTGGAAGAGCACACCCGTTCGGTTCAAGGAGACGAACGGCGGCAGAAAACATGGCAGTTGACCGAGGAAGGGCGGCTGCAATCTCGCCAACGAGAAGTTGCGCTCAACTCCACAAAGGTCCTGGTTCGAAACGTTGACGGCGATCTGCTTGAAGTCAAAGCCTTGGAAGTCCCTTCGCTTCTTGCGGCCGATTTATCGCTCTTGCAAATCCTTCTCCACGCCCAACACGAAGGCGTTCTGACCTACGGCGACATTCGGTTTGGTAGCATCAAGAAGGCCGAGCAAGACGGTTTGCCTGCCCCCGGCCGACTCACGCCGCTCGTCGGTGTCCACGCCACCTACGCCAACGAACCCCCCCTCACCCGTCCGGTGTACGGACGAGACGCTGAACTCGCTCGTCTTCACGACTGGTTTGGCGACCGACACCCGTGCATGGTCGTCCACGGCATCGCGGGCATCGGAAAATCAACGCTTGTTGCACACTGGTTGAAACAGCACATGGAGACCGACCCGTATCTCTCGGTTTGTTGGTACACTTGCCAGCCCTGGGACAGGGCGCTTGGTCTCGCTACGAGCCTCTTGCATCGCTTCGGCATCGACGATTCGCACGACCCGTACAACATCATCGAAACCCTCCCGCTCACGCCGGGTGCTGACATGGACGTGGACGCATGGCGGCGGCGTTTGTTGGCGTACATGACGGATGCAAACACGATTCGAGAACGGTTCAAAAACAGCGCTGGCGGACCGCCCCCGTATTGGCTCATCGTGTTGGACGATGTTCACCACATTGCCCAGAACGCTCGTCACCTGTTGGGCTCTTTGCTTCAATTGGCGCAGAGGGCCCCGCTTCGCATGCTGCTCATCTCCCGTACCGAACTGGATGTCTACGACCGCAGGGACGTGCACATCCGAGACACGGTTCGTGAAATGCCTCTGCAGGGCTTGACCCTTGAAGCCACCTCGGCATGGTTGGCCACGCTCACGGCCGAGGCACCCTCTGCCGAGGAAGTGCACGCTGCCACGGGAGGTCACCCCCTTGCGCTTGAACTGCTCGAGCTCTACGGACAACCAACGCACAAAGATTGGTTGCGTTTCCTCGACGAGGAAATTCTCAGCCGCCTCCCTGAACAGGAAAAAGAGATGCTGGCCACGCTCGCCCTCGCTCAATCCCCCATCCCTTGGGAGCGGTTGGCGGCCAGCGTGGCATGGAACGGTCCGCCACCAAGCAATTTGCTCAACCACGGCTTACTCTTGGAATTGGACGAGGGGATGTGGTTGCACGAAGCAATTCGTGAGCGATTGTTGCGCGATGTGGGCAAGGACAAGCAAGCCCGCCTTGAGCGGATCAACTGACCTCAGAAGTCGTCAGCGCTCATCACTTCGTCGATCCAAGCGAGAAGTTTTGGTTTTGGCATGCCGCCGGTTTTGCTGGAGACCATGGTGCCGTTACGGTACATGAAAAGAGCGGGGATGCTGCGAACGCCGAGTTGGCCGGCCGTGGTCTGGTTTTGGTCCGTATCCACCTTGGCGACGACAAGGTCACGCTCGTTGGCAACCGCTTCAAGCACGGGCCCGATGGCTTTGCAAGGAGCGCACCACGGTGCCCAGAAGTCAACGATCACCCATTCCGAGTTGTTGATTGTCTCGTTGAATTCAGCGTCGGAGATGTTGCGTACTTCACCCATGTCTTCACCGGGCTCCCCTCCAAATGACGCATTATATGCGTTTGTGCCGGGATGGATGAGGCTTTGCCTCCATAACAAGCCTCATCAAATGGCGTCCACTGGGATGACCAAGGGTCACCATGATCATCGCACCGAGCGTCCTCACGGCCAACCTGGCCGACCTCGCTACCGACTGCCGTGAAGCGTTGGACGCTGGATTGGATTGGCTTCACCTCGACATCATGGACGGTAATTTCGTTCCGAACCTGACGTTTGGACCCCCTGTTATCCGAAGCCTCCGGGAAGCGCTTGGACCCGATGCGGTGTTTGATGCGCACCTGATGGTTGAGAACGCTGAAGCGTCGTTTCAGGATTACATCAACGCCGGCTGCAACCACATCTCGGTTCACGTGGAAGCCGTCAAACACCTGCACCGCTTGCTCACGGCGATTCGAGAGGCTGGAGCAACCGCCGGCGTCGTTTTGAATCCGGGGACACCCGTTGAGGCGGCGTTGGAGGTGCTCAGCGAAGTTGACTTGGTTCTCATCATGAGCGTCAATCCGGGCTTTGGAGGCCAATCCTTCATTCCGAACGTTGAGGCGAAGATTCGCCGTCTCGCTGAAGCCATCTCCAAACAAGTCGCCGAGGGCGGCCGACCGGTACAAATTCAAGTCGACGGGGGCGTCAAGGCGCACAACATCGCCATGCTCCAAGACTGGGGTGTGAGCAATTGCGTGGTGGGTTCGGGACTCTTCAACGACCGCGCCGACGTGGCGACCAACCTCGCCGAGATTCACGCCGCTTTGCAATGATGGGGGGTTCACCGTCAAGGTCCTCGTCGTGAGTCTGCTTCACCCCGTCCCGGCCAACAGCAGCCGAGGCGTGTTCGTGGCCGACCACATCGAACTCCTGCGCGGCATGGGTCACGATGTCCGTACCGTGAACCCGCTGCCTCGCATGCCGAGGTATGCCGAAGCCCGCCGCTCCACCATGATGGGCGTGGCCAAAACACCCCGAAAATGGACGCATCAAGGCCATGACGTGCTCGTTCCGAGGTTTTTTGCACTCCCTGAGCACCCTTATCCACGCCTCACGTTGGCGAGCGTGGCGAGAAAGGCGGCTTGGGTGGAAAAGCAGTTGGCGAATTGGCGTCCCGACGTTATCGTTTGTCATACCCTCTGGCCGGTCGCCGGCCTCGCTGAACGTTTGGCAGCGCGCTGGTCCGTTCCTTGGATCGGGGTCGTCCACGGATACGATGTGGATGTTGCCCTCCGGAAGCCGAACCTCAAACGCCACGTCGAGCGATTGATGGCGTCATGTCACACGTTGGTGTGCGTCGCTTCACGCCTTGAAAAAGCGGTCGCTGAGGCCGTCGAAGCCCCCGTTCGAATCGTGACCGTTCCCTGTTTAACCGACGTTGACCGTGAATGGCGACGCCCCGTGAAGCCGCTTTCAAAGCCGTGGAAAAAAGAAGCGATTGACATCCTCTTTCCTGCCGACCCTCGACGGCCCGAGAAACGCCACCTGCTCGCCCTCCAAACCGGAGAAGCCCTGGAGCAACGCGGATGGATGGTCGGCATCACCTCGTTGCGCCACCAGCCGAGAAGCATCGTCTACGACCGCATGCTCGTCGCAGACGTCACCCTCGTCACCTCAACGAGGGAGGCAGGGCCCTTGGTGGCCAGAGAATCGCTGTTGTGCGGCACCCCGGTCGTGAGCGTGGACGTGGGCGAAGTACGCCGATATCTCCCCGACGAATGGGTATGTGAACCGGACCCTGAGGCCTTGGCCGACGGCATTGAGCAGGCCCTGAGGCACGGCTGGCAGGCCGAAGAATCGGTGGAGGAACGGTTGGCCTTCGCCGGTCGAGAAGCCGTCACCGATGCGTGGAGCGAAGTGCTCGCCACGCTTGAGGCGTGAAGGCAAAAAGCGGCAACCCCAACACCCACCACGCCGTTTGGGTGAAGAGGCCGATGACGATGAACGAACCTCCCAAAACGGTCAACCACCACTCGTCTCGACGCTGAACAACAAACGCCGATTGACCGCTCATCCACCACGAGAGAACGAGCAAGGCCACTGCAGAGAGGGAACTGGCGAGAGCGGCGGCGTACAAGGTTGCCCCGCTGGTCGTGGCCATGCCGAAGATCAAGCCGTAGCCGATGAGGGCAGCAAGGAGAAGAACGGTGAAGATGAACTGCGTAAAACGCCAAGGGTGGAAGCCCGCAATCAGAGAGGTGTAGGTTGGCGTCGCAAGCAACGTGGCGGCCCATCCCACAAGAAGAACGGTAAACAGGTCCACCGCTGACGCCCCGTAGGTGCCGTCCAAATAGGGCGCTGGAAAAGCGAACGGCGCCAAGACCGCAACCAGGACATAGCCGCCAAACAGGCCGTAGGGCATCAAACCAAAACACATGTCAAGCGCTCGATCCAGTTCTCTCTGGTAATTCACGGGTTGGCCCCGGACATGACCTAAAACCGGTAACAAGGCCGAGCGAAGGGCTGCAGGCACCACCAATCCCGCAAGCCAAGCCAGTTGGGCGACGTGGAAAACGGCGGCTATCTCGGCTCCGCCCGAAGCGGCGGTAAGGAATTTCTCGAGACGAACCACGTAGGGCAAGGCTCCCAAGGTGATGGCGAACGGCAACGCTGCGACCAGCAGGTGTTTGGTTGAAGCCCAATCCTTACCCAGAGCCTTCAACGACACCGGGGTTTGGGGAGCGGGTGCGCTTCGAAGCATCAGCACGAGCGCGAGGAGCCAGCCTGCACAAGCTCCCAACAAGAAGGCCCCCATGTACGCCGTCACGGACGTGGACCCGACGCCGACCAACACACCGTAGCCAGCGACGGTAACACCCCGTTCCACGACCTTGGAAACCGCCTCGAGGCGCGCCTCGCCCAACGCTCGCAAGGCTGAGCGAGGTGCATATGAGGCGATATGGGCGACGGCGGTCAAGCCGGCAGCGACGAGCAACCATTCGGGGGCGTCCATGTTCAACCAACGGTCAGGGCGGAAGGTCAGAGCAAGAAGCACAAAGGGCACCGCCGCCAAGGCTTGCAAGCGGTACGTACGCGCCACCGCAGGCCGGACCAAATGGGGGGCGTTGGCCCCGTCTCGTGCCAACAGGGTGGGCAGGCCAAGGTCCACCACGAGGAACAACGAAGCGTACAGGTCGATGGCGAGCACCATCCAGCCGTAATGCTCAGCCATCAGCGCATTGACGAGCAAAATTTGTCCGAGAAAGGCCAAACCAACCGCGAGCAAGTCGGCCCCCATCAACCACCCCGCATCGCGCCCACTCGACGGGTGTCGGGCGGTCGGGGCGGACATGGTCCGACCTTGCAGCGTCGGCTTTCAACCTCTTCCACGCCTCAAGGCTTAGCCGGCGGGTCTACCGAAAACATCCATCGGCTGACGGGGCCGCGCTCGCCCTCCTCTTTACCGATGCAATGGACAAAGGGCGAGCGGCGAAGGGCTCGCTGAAGCACATGGGCCCGAACGTCTCGGCCTTCTGCTTCGAGCGCAGCGACAATGGCGGGAGTGGTTGCAGGCCCGTGGTGACGAAGCCAGGCGACGATCCAATCGGCCTGCTCTCGGTTGGCCTTGCGTTCATCGCTCCATCGAGAAGGTCGGGCCATGATGAGCCAACGATGCCGGTGCACCATCAAGTCTTGCTCAAGTCTCGCCGTTGATGTACGCCAAGACGTCGTGCAGCACCTGACCGATGGTGCGAATGTTGGCCTGCGTCAAGTGGGGCTGGAGGGAAAGGTCGCAGGCGAATTCAATGTTGGCGATGGTGTCCTTGAGTTCGTCTTTGTGCGCTTCAACGTATTCCCACTGGCGGAAATCCCGAGCGTTGCGGTCAACACCGAAGATTTGCATCGGAACGCCTTCCATCTTTGCAACCTCGATGAATCGGTCCGCCTCTTCCCGAGAAAGACCGACGAGGTGGAACTGCATGGTGTCGCAAAAACTGTCGACTTGAGGCAGTGCAGGAGGAATTTCGATGTTCGGATGGTCGGCGATAAGTGAATGGAGCAGGTTCCAATTGGCGACGTGGACTTTCTTGATCTCGGCCAAACGGTCGATTTGCGGGGTTAACATGGCAGCCGTGACTTCCTGCATGCGCATCGAGTAGCCGGGAATTTGGTTCTGGAGCATGTTCATCATGTCGTGGTCGAGGTCAAAGTGCTTCTTCCAGAGGCGTTCGTAGGAGCCGGCATAGAGCACCGCTTTCGCCGCATACTCGTCGTTATCGGTGATGAACAACCCTCCTTCCCCTGCACTCAAGCCCTTCGATGATTGCGTGGAGAAACAACCGATTTCTCCGAAGGTGCCGAGACGTTTTCCGTTCCAGTTGGTTTCGTAAGCGTGGGCGCAGTCCTCAATGAGCACAAGATTGTGCTTCTTGACGACCTCCATCACCGCATCCATGTCGGGCACGTGGCCGCGCATGTACGACATCAGCAACACCTTGGCGCCCGTCTCGCCGGCTTTCTTGTCCAAATCCTCAGGGTCCATGCCCCATTCTCGGTTGCTTTCCACGAGCACGGGTTCGGCCCGGGCATGCT
>JAUREJ010000013.1:17977-44931 GCA_030827475.1 Candidatus Poseidonia sp. | reverse complement strand
TCCTTCGGAAGAGGTCGCCTCGACATCGTACACGGTGAACGTGATCGACTCCCAAAATCCCGTGCCCCGGGTCCAAGCCACGGGCGGGGTTGCCATCGCCGAAGGATGGCGCGTGAATGTTGAGCAAACCGTGACGCTCAATTGCGCCTCAAGCACGGACGACGACACCGTGACGTCGTGTGCTTGGTCGGTGGACGGAGCGGACGCCGGTACCAACACTTCCGTTGCCTTCTCGTGGAGCGACATCGGAACGTATGCCGTTGCTTTGACCGTGACCGACGCGAGTGGAAACAGCGCTCAAACCAACGTTTCGCTTCGTGTTGTCGACCCGTCCATCCCCGTCATCGGCCCCTCCGGCGGTTTGGCTTTTCCTGAAACCGCCGACGAAGGCGACACGCTCTCGCTGACCGTTGACGTGAGCGACGACTACGACGACCCTGTGAATCTCAGAGTCCACTGGGACCTTCAACCCACGATAGACAGCGACGGAAACGGCGACCCTCGTGACGACCCGGATTTCATGGGCCTCAACCCCAAGATTGCGCTGAACACAGCGGGCAAGCAAGACATCGTCGTGACGGTGTTCGATGCTTCAAACAACTCGGCTTCCTATGCGTTTTCGGTGAACGTCGCCGCAGCACCAGAGGAACCGACCTCCCTTGGGGCCGGATTGCTTGCCGCCGTCTTGCTGGTGGTTTTGGTGGGCGTTGGCGCGGTGGGCTTCCGGTTCTGGCAGCGGCGTTTGGCGCTTGACATGTTGCTCAACCGAGGGCTGAGCATGGATGAAGCTCGAGCGCACATGGCGCTCGTGGCCCAACAAACCGCTCTGCCGATGTTGGCGAAAGCCGTGGCTTATGCGGGCCTTGACCAAGGCGAGGTACGCCCTCAAGCCGAACGAGAAGCCCACGCCAAACAAGCCGAATTTGACGCTATTTACGGCTCGGCGCAGGAGGTTGACCAAACGACCGCCTTTGCACCCCCGGCTTACAGCGCTGCGCCGATGTCGCAAGGCAGCAGCCTAGCGGCTTCTGAGGCTGCAGCGTTGCTGGCGGACGAGGGCGGCCTGGGCATGACGAGCACGGTGACGCCGGGGATGGACGCCTTGAGTGCGCTCATGGACGAGGACGAAGCCGAGGCCCTCTTCCCCTCTCAGCCCGCAAGCGCATCAACGACCCAACCGGCAAGCGGAGGAGGAGCTGTCGCCCTTGCCTCGGCCAACGAAGCGCCTCGATTTGAGCCTGCTGAAGACGCTTTTGCGGAACCGTCGCCCTCGGCGGGCGTGGCCTTGCCTCCGGCTCAGAGCGAACCACCGGTGACAACATCCGTGCCCGCCGTCACCCTGCCGGACCCCGCACCTTCGGCACCCGTTGCTTTGCCAACAATCCCGCCAAGCGCTGCGCCGCCTTCGCCACCTCCTCCAGCGCTTGTTCGCCACACATGCACGTCCTGTGCCGCCGTGTTCGAGGTGGACGTTCCTGCGGGTTTGAGCCAAGCCTTGGTTGGGTGTCCGGGATGCGGTGTTGACCAAACAGTCATCGTTTTCTGAGCGCTGCAAAACCGAACGATTGTAGGCGCAAGGCGGCGAATGCTTCTCAAAGGAGGAGCCACGAGACGGCGTCATGGATGAGGTGGCGCTGCGCGTGGTTCGGGCGGGCGTGGCTCAACCGCGTCGTCGAGTTCGCCTCGCCGTAATGCTCGTTTCCGTGATGTTGTTGTCCATGATGCAACCCGTTTCGGGCAACGTGGCCGTGGCCAGGGACGACTTCGGGGTGCTCGAGGCTTTTGCCGCAACCTTGGCTGACCGGGCAGAGGAAAGCGAGTCCTTGGTGGCCTTGCAAGGAGCACAATCCTCCTTTGCGCTGGTCGACGCGTCGAAACGTGAGGTTCGGTCAGGCGATGCGCTTGCCGATGCAGAAAGTTATCTTGATCAGGTGGAATTGAGGGACACCACGCCGCTTGAAATCGACCACCCCCGGCCGTACGAGTTCCTCATCGACGTCTCGACGACCCCCGAAGGTTGGCCGTTCAACATCTGGCAAACCCTGTTCTCGGTTGAAACGTTAGGGATTGACAACCTCTTGGGCTTCGGCGTGAACACCTATGCAATCTACGTGAATTTCTCCGCTCGAAACAACGGACCTTCCTACGAGGCATGGCAGTCGGGCACGTTTACGGGCGAACTGCTCGTCGGTACGAACCTGGTGTTGTTTGAGAATTATATCGACATCGACGGTGACGGCGACGACGACCTTTCCGTGGCGCTGACCCTTGCCGGCCTGACCACCCAAGGTGAAGGGTGGGGTATTGAATTGGGTGGAGGTTTGATTCCCACCCCCACCGAACTCTGGGTTCGACCGACCTTCCAGTGGGCCGTGAACGCCCTCAACCTCAGCGACCCGCTTTGGGACGAACTGGAGCACCTCGAGGTTTCGTTGATGAAGGGTCTTGCTTTTGACATCACCCTTTCAAATTCGGAATCGTACGCGGTGGTGATCGACACCCGGTTCACCCAACCTCCAGCCGACGTCACCTTGGGCGTTGGCATTGAACGCATCTCGTTTGATCTTGCTGGAACGTTCACTTCTGCTGCCCAGTTGGCGCTGGCGCTGCTCGGAGGACAGGTCAATTCTACGGACTTGGCGTTAACCGGCATCACGGCCCCCTACGCCGTGAGGCTTTCGAACCCCAATGCAGCCGGAGGCAGCCTACAGACCGATTGCAGCGAGACCCTCAACTACGATGCGGCAACCGATTGGGGCGCCGAGAGTCGAGACCACAAGTGCGGTATCGGGATTGGCGTGGGGTACGTCCACTTTGGGGAGGTGCGCGCTGACGATTCCATACCTGTTCTCGAAGTCGCCTATATCGACGTTGGTTTTCATCCCGAGCAGGGCAGCACGCTCATTCCAAGCGAGGTTGACCTGACGTTGCGAAACGACAACACCGGGGAAAACACGTTCGACACCGTTGAGCTGTTTTCCGATGTTGGCACGGATGTTTACATCCACTACTACGAGGACCGCTCGCAAGTCCCGGAAGGCGACAGCCCCTTCGGTAACATCACCGATTCTCGGCTTTGGATTCGGGGATTGCCCTCAGGCTCGCTGCACGAGGATGAAATCGCCGCTATCTTCACGACGATCGGGGAAGCACCGGGTTCGGTGAACCTGCCAGGAGAGGTGCCTGAACGCCTCTCCCTCATCATCGCCATCAAGAATTTCTCGGGCGACAGCACGCAGAACGTGAACGATCCGACGTTGCCCATCAACCCCGCTCAGCCCCCCAACACCTTGTTCCTTATCGCAGGAACCGAATCGATTGACACGTTCAGTTATGTTTCAACCTTCAAACGGATGGGGTATGCCGGTGACACCTCCTCGATGGTGGTCGAGATGGAAAACCTGCCACGGGTGATCGTGATTCAAGGGAGTTTCCAGATTTCGTCAACGGGCATCAGTCGAATCAACTACGACAACCCGAACCTCAACACGGTTGCGCAACTTTTCGACAACGCCTTGCTGACCATCATTGAGGTTGTTCTCGACATCGGCACCATCCTCAACGGCTTGCCCACGGCGGTGGTCGGCACGGCCGGTTCAACGGGCGGAGAAATCGATATTCAATGCTTTAACCAGGTCAAGAAAAGCCTGCCCTCAGGAACGCGGACGTCCATGCAGATCGAACATCTTGTGTTTGCCCTCGCAAGCAGCCCACAACCGTGGTTGCCAGAGATGGATCACATCTTGTTGTCGGAGGATACGAACATCAAAATCGTTGACGGGCGTCTTGGTCCAGTTGACCCGCTCGTTCCGGTGGCGATGAGCATGCGCATCGGCGGCATCAGTCACGCTCGCCATGCCTTTGACCCGACCAATGAGGTTCGTGACATGCAACTTGAAGGCGAGGCAGCGGGGTCTTTGCTCATCGGTCACATCAGGCACGATGACGGCGATTTGTCCACCGCCGTCAAGCAATCCACGACGGTCTCTAACCGGCCGGGCAGTTTCAACATCCTCCAGCAAGCCGAAGCGCTCCAATACGAAGCCAGCGAGCCCATCGGCACCATCACGTACGGCGGTCAATCGGGCGATCAGCGAAACGCCATCCGACTGACCGGCCTGCCTGCTTCCTTCACGCTGGTGCTTGGCGACACCGTTGGGTACGTCGCCGACGCTCCAATGGACGCCATTCAATTGCAGATGACCAACGCCACGACGCCGCTGACGATGGACGGGGACCACATGCGCTTCTGGGTCAACGAAGACACCGCTGAAGCGAGTTTGAGCGTTCAACTCTCGGACATCACCTCCATACAGCGCTTGAGCCCGCTCGTACCGGGAGCCACCGGTCCCGAGGGCAACTCGCTCGTTGAATTGGTTCGGGGGTCTTCTTCGCCGTTCAGCGTCTCGTTTGAGGACCAAACAAACCACGCCGACCCCTTCTTGGGGCTGAACGGGCAGGTCCACTTTGACCCGCTCCCGGCCAACATCTCGGTGACCCTGCCTTCCAACGTGGATTCGGAGGGCCTCGAACTTCCGACCTTTGGCGAAGAAGAAGGGATTGAAGCCCTCTCCTTTTTCCTTGGCGACATCGTCGACTTTGGACAAGTCGTCAACGATTTCGTCCACGCTTTGTCCGTGGATGTTGGCGGTGAGATCGGGGGAAGTGAGGACATGAACATCGGTTTGGAATTGTTCACCGGGGAAGCGTTCAACATGACGGTCGACCTGAAGAAGGGTTCGAACTTGGAAGCAGAACCTGCATGGATGCACGGCTTGGGCATGGAAGCGCTCGAGCAAACGCGTGTTGAAGCCAACCTCTCCCGCATGCCCACATTCACGCTTTCGAGCCGGGAAATCATGGCTTCCATTCTCGACGACGGCCGTATCGATGCGACGGAAAGGGACCAAGCGATGTCGGTCTTGCTCGCCATCAACATCACGGCGGCAGAGCCCTTGGTGGCGGCGTTGGAAGACGGACGCGTGTACGCCGATGAAATGGTGGGCGTGAACATGACATTGCTTGAAGAACAAGGCCTGACGTTGGACGACCGGCGTTCTTGGCATCTCCGTTCTTGGCTTCCTTCGCTTCCCGCAGGCGAGATTGAACTGGTCTACGATTTCCGCATGCTTGCGGGCGTTCCGACGTATGAGATTGACCTCCGCATGTCGCAATGGCAGCCCAAGTATCCGCAACTGACCGTGGTAGCAAACGGCCTCGACGGGCAGGACATCGAACTCTTCCTCGACGGGTTGGACACCTCCACGCCCCGGAACGTCGAAGTCAATGCGCTCTTTTCAACCCAAGAAAACCTGACCGTCCCGCGCGTCTCCGTCGACATGCATTACGATGCAGGCGTTCGCCTCAAGTCGGCCCATGCTATTCTCATCGACCACCAAGCCCTGACGCGAGTCGAGGCCTTGGTGGTGGGCATTCCCCAGTCGACCGACGTCTCTGCCGTCATCGGTGACGTCTTGATTTTGGATTTGGTCGTCCCCGAAGTCCACCGGATCAACGGTCACTCGGCCGATGCCTTGATGCTTCAGCAACTTCGGTACATCGACGGGTTCTGGTGGCCATCGACCGCCTACATGCGGGACCTCCCCGGTGAAATGCACCTCGCAACCGAGCCCGATACTCGGTTTGACATCAAAGAACAGACCGCCTTCCAAGGCATGCGGACGCTCGACTACGCTTCGAACACCAACGATATGGACCTCTATCTCACGGCAAGCGGTCGAGCGATTGACGCCAAAGGCGATGTCTTGATGTTGGCTGAGGACCTTCCGACGCGCTTTGTGCTGGAGTTAACCGACGACTTTGGCATGCGGGTTGACTCATCGGGCTCGGGAGTGAAACGTGTCTATGTCCGGCAAACGGACCTGCCCGCCGCTCCGGGCGTCACCGTGGACCGTGTTGAAGTCGTGGGCCAGAATCTCAAGGGGGCGACCATTCACATCTATTCCGGGCCCGGCGAGTACCCGTTGATTGTCATCGACGACATCACCGACGGCCGTTTGGTCGCCAGCGCACAAATCTTCATCGAACCGGGGTACGAATTCCCGCTCTTTGGCGATTTCAAGTTTGAAGGACGGGGCGTTTTGCTCGATGCCCAATTCACGGGCATTGTGCCGACGGCCTCCTCAGTCGGTGTCAACGGCATCGTGACCGACTTGTCGCTGATCGGGTCGCTCACGGGCGAATTCGTTGAAACCCGCCACATCATGGTGGTTGACCCCATCAGCTCTGCCGTTGCCAGTGGGTTGGCCATGTTGTTTGGGTGAGGACCATGACGACGCCAAGTGAATCCGAATTGCGTCAAGGGGGCAGCCCCCTGGAAGGTGAAGACCTTGAGGCGTGGGAGGCGGCGCAAGAGGCTGCGAAGTTGCTCAGCACCCTCTCCAAAGAAATCACCCCCGCACGCGTGGCCATGGCGGGGGCCGTCCTTCTGATGCTCATGACGATGACCTTGAGCGGATGGTACTGGCTGCTTCCACGAGATGCCGTTACGGTGGAGACCCAATACATGCAACGCGGCGGGCACCTCATGATGGCGGAGTTGCACAACGACGGAAGTCGGGCCATCACGGACGTGGTTTTGGAAATTGAATTCCAAACCCTCGAAGGCGAAGTCCTTGGCCGCATGGCGCTTGAGCTTGGCGAAATGAAGGCGCACACCTCCATCTCCGGGGACGAACTGGAGATGATGGTGGTCGGCCACACCGTTTGGGACGAATATGTTGTCTGGGTGGACGTGGAATATCTCGATTATTCCGGTTCGCTCAGGGAAGCTTCGTGGGCCCACACCGTCGGTGTTTGGTCACAGGAAATTTTCAACGACAAGGCGGAGCGGCATGTTTGGCCCTTCAATTGAACACCCCATGACGCCAAAGGCGAAGCGATAAAACACCGGTGCGGGAGCGAAAACCATGGCAGACACCGCATTTCGGGCCCGCTCTGCCATCCTGCTCGTGTTGGTACTTCTGACTTCCACAAACAGCGTCCTGTTCTACCCCGATTCAAACGAAGCCGTCACCCACGACCTCCAGCCCGAATGGGTACGGTTTGACGTCAAGAAAGACGTCTACTTTGATGCGGCTGGCACCTTGGATGCCTCTTTGGTCGACGAGCAACGAGAACCACTCGCCATTGGCCCGTTTGGAACGTTTGACCTCAACGGCTTGCGCCTCTCTTTACCGGTGCCCTCGTCGTGGCTTGAACCCCGGCTCGATCTTCTCCTTCTGCTCGTTTCAAACGAGCAACGCCTCAACGAGGTTCGAGCGGAACTCAGCCATGTGGAGGGTCTTGCCGTGCGAGAATTCATCGCGCCATCGGGTCTTCTCGTTCAAGGCACGCCCACGGCCCTCGAGCATGCGGAACGACATCCCTCGCTGCTGGCTTCCCACGCCGTTCCGATCGGCATGCTCGTCGATCGTGACCTGCTCGATGTGGCTTTGCTCTCCGGAGGCGAAGATGCGCTTCAGAACACCCTGATTCGTCTTGACGGTTGGCGAAACGATCTCGGTCCTGTGGAAACCGTTCACCTCGAGGATGCAAACGGGGGGCTGCTTCGTCAAACGCTCGGCGAGGTGGCTCGTCAGTCCTTGGAAGACCAGCGGGCATGGGACGCTGGGCGGTACGAAGGTAGCTTGGGCGCCGTGAGTTTGGCCGAACTCGCCATGCAGCCCTCCATCATGCAAATTCGACCCGACCCTGCGTTCGCCGCCTTCAACGACCAAGCCCGCGGGCACATGCAGACGAACACCATGGCGACGTACTTCACGACCGACCTCGATGGCTCAGGGCAAATCGTTGCGGTCGCCGATGCGGGATTGGACGAAGATCACGGTGATTTCGGGTCTCGCGTGGTGGGTTCCTACGATGTCATCGGCGACGGGTCAACCGCAGACAAGCACTCAGGTCACGGTACGCACGTTTCCTGTACGGTACTCGGGGACGGCTTCCGCGGCGGTTACGCCGGCGTTGCTCAAGCCGCCGAGTTGTATTTCCAAGCCATGGAAAACGACAACACGGGGAATTTCCAATCGCCTTCGCTGAACAACCTGCTCAACACGGCGTACAATGCCGGGGCCCGCACCCACACCAACTCGTGGGGCTCCTCCGCTGCCAGTCAGCAATCAAAGTACAACTCTGAAACCGAGGATGTCGACGACCGGGCCAACCACTACGACCGCTACTACAACGGCGTAGAGGGGCTCACCATCCTGTTCGCCGCTGGGAACGACGGCCCGGGCGCAAGCACGGTCTCCCCACCGGCGACGGCGAAGAACGTGGTGTCGGTGGGCAACCACAAGAATCGGTACAGCGGTTCACCCGATGTCATGATGTCCGGCTCGTCCAGAGGGCCGACCGAAGACGGCCGTATCAAGCCCGATTTGGTGGCTCCAGGCGGCTACGTGCGGTCGTGCAGAGCGCAAGAGGCGACCGATACCGGTGGCTCCACGTGGTCGAACACGTACTATCTCGAATACACCGGCACGTCCATGGCGACACCGAACGCTGCGGGCGCTGCCCTGATGATCCGTGAGTATCTCCAAGAAATTGCACAGCGGCCATCCCCTCAAGGTGCGCTCGTGAAAGCCCTCATGGTGTTGGGGGCGCAAGACCTCGGTCCTCGGGACATCCCAAACGACGACGAGGGATGGGGCCGCGTGAACCTCCGCAACACGCTCGCCCCCTCAAACGGCCAAGGCATTTGGGTGGATGACCGTTCGGTCATGTCCGGAACGGGCAACAGCAAATCCTACCCGTTCAACGTCACGCAGGCTTCGGGCTTGTTCAAGGTCGTCTTGACTTGGTCGGACGAGCGAGGTTCACGCTTTTCTACCTCTCAACTCGTCAACAACCTCGACTTGGAAGTGACGGCGCCCGACGGCACCGTGTACTTGGGTAACGATTTTGCCAACGGTCGCTCCGTCACGGGCGGAACGGCTGATAGCGTGAACAACGTCGAGGTGGTGCTCATTGACGCTGCTGCGTCCGGCACGTGGACGGTCAAGGTCAAGGACGCTCAACACAGCGGTGCCAAAACCCAACCCTACGCCATCGCGGTTCTCGGTCACGGCGTGAACGACTTGCGGCCGGACCCCAAGGTGGTCCCGGACGATTTCGCCATGAACGTCGGCATTCCCCAAGTCGATGACCCGGTTCTCCTGACGACCTCGTTCTTCAATTTCGGCAATGTCAAAGCCGACCTGTTTGACATCGCCTTTGAGGTCAACGGCAACGAAGTCGACCGCAAGTCCATTGAATTGGGCGCCGGCTCCAGCAAGGTGCTGCTTTGGCCGTGGACGCCTCAGGCTTCTGGGAGCACCACGCTCTCGTTCATCATCGACCCTGATGATGCGATGGAGGAAATTCGTGAAGACAACAATCGGCTTGACATCGTCGTCAACGTCACGGCTCCGGGCGTGAAACTTGAGACCGAATCTCCGAGTAAAGTGCTCGCATCAAGTGGAATCACGACCACATCGTGGAACGTGACGCTCACCAACACCGCCCTCGTGCCGACCAACGCCTCCATGCAGACAGGGAGCGTGGTTCACCTCGCTTCAGGGCAGACGATGCCGTGGTATGTTGGGAGCACCGATTCGAACTTCAGCATGGAAGGCCAAGCGTCTGAAAACATCATCGTGACCTTGGTCCATCCCTCTCCTCCCGAGCCGGGAACGTATCGGATCGACCTCCTCGGCCTTGATGTCGACAACGGCGTTGACTACCCGCTCAACCTTGAACTCGTCGTACCCGACTTGCCTGAGGCGGCGATTGAATACGACTACGAGGTCGTCCCCGTCCATCCTTCGGAGCCCACCAACATGACGGTGAGGTTCTACAACAACGGGAACGCCCCCATCGGCTACGACCTCTTCTTGGAAGCCCCAGCTGGATGGCGAGCGGGTTTCACCAACCTTGGGAGCGAGGCGGGCGCCACATCCGGTTCAACAGGGCTCATCGACAGCGAGGCCTACCGTGCGGTCGGATTGATGTTCACGCCGCCACAGGTGATGACGGCAGCGGGTGCTGAACGTCTTGTGAAATTGACCGCCGTCAGTCAAACCGAACAGCAGGAATTGACGCTGTTTGAAATTCCAATTGAAGTGCTGGCGGTTCGCGAACTCTACGTGAACATCGAGTCCTCCATTGGGACACAACGACCGGAAACCAGCGTGACGCTTCGGTACTCGCTGGAGCACAAGGGCAACGTTGACATGGGATTGGTTCCGTCGTTTGACCTGCCCTCGGGTTGGTCGGTGACCACCCCCCTCACGCCCATCGACTTGCCTTGGGCCACCAGCAAAAACTTGCTCTACACACTCGAAGCGGGAAAGAATGCCCGTTCAGGGGACATCGTCCTCAACCTCGACAACGGCTCAACCCGGTTCACGTGGGAGGGGCAAGTCGAGGTGGAACTCTTGCCGGAGCCCGAGTTGACCTTTGTCGGGCTGGAATTTGCCAACGGACGTTCGTTTGGCGTCACGCAAGCCGACGGGTCGCATCCGTCCGGCGAGTCCATGACCTTCACGTGGCTGTTGAGCAACGCCGGCGCAACCTCCTGGTCGCCCAGTGCCAGCGTTCAACTTGATTCGGGGTTGTTTGGTGAATGCAGTCCTGTAGAAAGCGTGGGGATGAACGAGGTGGTTCCCGTGGTGTGCACGGTGGTGATCGCTGCAAACATGCCGCCGATGAGCGAACCCTCCTTCACCTTGCTCTTGAGCGGCGGGGGGGTTGATTTGACAACGAACGTTGGTCTCCTGGTGGCCGTCAACGAACAAATGATGTGGGACGTGGGCAATGTCCCGCTGTTGACCACGGGGGAGGAACGCCAAGTCACGGTCAAAATCACCAACACCGGGAACACGGCGTTTCAGCGCCAACTCGTCCTCAATGTCCCTGACGGCTGGACCGCATCGGTGGACGGGGACGATATTATCGACCTAACACTTGGTGAATCCGCCTTGGTTCGCATCAATGTTCGGGCCGACACGCCGGGGAGCACCAAGCTTGGATTTGCGCTGTCTCAAAGCCCCTCCTCGACGGCGAGTTACACCATCGATCTCCGAGCGGAGGGCGAACCCATCGGTACAAGCGGAAGCGCAGGTTTGAGCACGACCGTGGCTTTAGCCTTGTTTGGGGCCATCCTTTTGGTCGCTTTCGCAGCCTTGGGTGTTCAGGCGATGCGGGGGCGCGAGAACGTTTCATCTTCCAAAACCGGAACATTGTTGCCGCCTTTGGGAGCAAGCCCTCCCGCCTTCCCTGTTCCAGCAACCGCTTATGCTCAGCCGCAAGCCTCGCCGGTGGCCACGCCTTCGCCCCAACCAAGCCCACACGCCGCCGGTACCCCTCCACCCCTTTGTTGGACCTGCCGGCAACCCGTTCAGGGTGCCGTGTTGGGGTGCCCATCCTGCGGTGCCCGCTACCACGGTGACGGTGCGGGAGGGTGCAAGGGTGCTCCGGACACGGTTTGTGTGAACTGCCAAGCATCAGCAGAGCATTTTGTTCAGGCCTGAGGAAGGACCGGTCGTGATGCACCGAGAGCACAGGGTTTTGATAGGAGGACGCCGACCCCGTTGCATGCTGCCTTGTGCATCCGCGAACAACGGTGCTCGGCGCCAAGCGTTGTTTCTCGTTGCTCTGATGGTTACGGCGCTCTTGCCGCTGATGGCTCCGGGCGTCACGGCCGATGGCGGGCGAGCCATCTCCGTGCAATTAACGGCCATTCCTTCATCGTTGGAAGTGAACCCTGGTGAGGCCGGCGAATACACCATCCGCGTCCGTAACAACGGGGACAACCCGATCACCGTTCAACTCTCGAGCATACAGGAGGGCGGTGATTGCGGCGCTTACGCTTCAACGGTTTCTCAAATCACGGGGCCCATCGACAGCGGCGGCTCCGAGGAAGCCGCGCTAAACGTGACCCTGACGCAAAACGCTGAAGGCTCCTGCGACACGACCGTCACAGCGACGATCAACGAACAGGTCACACCCCCGGACATTGCCGAACCGACCACCCAGGAATCGGTGACGGTCACCACCACCGCCGGCGATGGTTCCGGCAGCGCTCTGTTCGGCGTGGATCTCACCATTGCGGAGAACCAGCGCAGCAAAGATTGGGAAGGCGAGGATGAACTGAGTTGGCTGGTCACGATTGAAAACACCGGACGAACGAACCAAACCATCGCTCTGTCTGTCTCCGAAGGCGACGGTCCCAACTGCATGCCGGCTTCCGATTTCACCGTCAGTCTCAGCGATGAATCCGTCAACATCGACGAGGAAGAAAGCGAAACCATCACCGTTACGGTGGAGATTCCCGACGGCCCTTCAGCGGACAAATATTGTTGGGAAATAGAGGGGTCCGTGACCAACGACCCGCAACAAGAAGCCAAGGACACCGAAGACTTTGACCTCACCGTTCCTGAACTGAAAAAGTGCACCGTCGTTCTGAGCAAGACCTCCGTTAGTGTCAATCCCGGCGATGACACAACCATCACGGCCACGTATTCCAACACGGGCAACGTCGGCTGGACCGTTCACGCCATGGGGACGGGGCCCAAAGCTTCGCAGTGGGTCAGCGTTGATGGAGCATCCTCGGGAACGCTCCCTTACGACAACGGTGACGGACAGCGTGAGTTTGACTTCATCATCGCACCTGACGATTCCGTGACCGCCGGTTCGGAAACCGTCATCACCATCATCGGGAAGGAAAGCACGACAGCCCCCGTTATTGAAGAGTGCCAAGCCACCTTGCGTGTCATCGTGGGCCAATCCCGTGCAGCCAGCATCTCGGTCGCGAATGCCTTACTTTCGAACATCGAACCGGGCAGCAACAAATCAACAACACTGACCGTGACCAACCAGGGCAACGGCCAGGACAACCTTCGCATCGCCTCCTCCATAGCCCCGACCGGTTGGGCGGTTCAACTCGAGCAGAGCACGGTTTCGGTGGGGTCCCGTCACGGCAACGAAAAATCGGTTACGGTCGGCGTGACGGTTCGCGTACCAACCCAAGCCCTCGCTACGGAAGAGATTGAGCTGACCTTCAGCGTCTTGCCCTCCAGCGGAGGCGCGGCCTACGACACCGTCACCCTCCGTGTCACGGTGGCCGCCGTGCACGCCTTTGACATCGCCACACCGGCGACCGACCAAACCGGCCGATCCGGGACCGAGGTACGCTTCCCCATTGACCTCATCAACGAAGGCAATGTTCGCGACACGATCGCCCTCTCCGTTGTTTCGCAGACGGCAAGCCCTGCTTGGGGTGTGAGTTTTGAGAACGAGAACGGCATGCCGTTCACCGAGATCGATATCAATCCGAAAGCCACGACCCGTGTTTACCTCGTGGTGAGCATCGATGGTGAAGAAGAACTTGAGAACTCACGTTTAACGGTCCGCGCCCGAAACAAAGACGACCCAAACGGTCAGGACCGCGACAACGACGGCATTCCCGACAACCAACGGGAAGGCGAATTCATTGCCATTCTCTCGGATAGAGAGTTCTCGATGGACCTGCGTCTGCAAAACACCGACACCGCAACCACGGCCTCGGTGGTTCTACCGCCCAGCGGCGAGCAGGTCATTGGGATGTGGGTGAAGAACACCGGTGACGGCGACGACAATGCCGTCTTCTCGCTCTCCGGCCTCGAAGGCATCGCCACCCGTTCGCTTACGGCCTACGGCTTGCCCGTGACGGGCGAACTCGCCGTGCCCAAAGGCTACGGTATCTGGGACATCGCCAACGGCACCTATTTGCTTGAGGGAAGTGGTGCACCGTTGCTCGAATCGACTCAGGACGCTGCGGAGTTGAAAATGCTCGAGATGGGCTTGAATTTTGACGCCTATCGTGCTCAGGCATACGAGGTCTATGTCGAACTGACGCTCCGTGTGAATCCCGGGGCTCAAACAGGGCAAAGCGGTTTGCTGGATATCTTGGTGACCAGTGTTTCCAACGCTGCCGACCGCAGCGGTTTGGTGGCTGTTTCCCTCGAAGTCAGCATCGTCCACGACCTCGTCTTCATCGAAGAAGGCGTCCGCCAAGAACTCGAGATCGTTTACGGTCAGAAAGCCGCCGTTCGGGAGATTTCAATCGTGAACACCGGTAACGTGCGCTCGGAAGTTCGCATCTTTACATCCGAAAACCTCCGTGGATGGTCCGTCGTCCTCGACAGCGACAACCTGGATTGCACCACCGAGAACACCGATTTGCTTTGCATGCTCGACGAAGGTGAGCGCCTCTACGTGAACGTCACCATCCGAGCGCCTTACGGAGCTGAAATGGAGGATTTGTACAAGTTCACGGTCTCTGCGGAGCCCACAGAGACCGGCGTTCTCGACCGCCAAAACATCGAGTTTGCCGCCCAAGGCATGCCCGAGGAAGGCGTTCTCGGTCTGTCATCCACCACGGTCGCCCAAGCCGCTGGAGGCCTGTTTGTTCTGCTGATTCTGGCTGCCCTCATCGCTAGGCGAAAGTGAGACAAGAGTTCCTTTTGTTTCGCCATGAAACCGAGGCCCTGCGCCGTTGCATTGAGGGGGTTTGAAGACACCTTGTCTTGAGGTTCCTTGACAACGCTTATTGAGGGGCCTCAAGTCGCAAGAAGCAGAGAGCGTATGCGTTCTTAGAAGGTCGACTCATGTCTGGACTCGAATCGGTGCCAAGTGCCTACCTCTCCATTGGTTTCTTGACGGTTGTTGGCATCATCATGCCGTTGACGAATTTCATCATCACGTGGCTGGTTCGACCCAAAGTGGATCCTGCCCGCCCGCACATCACCCGCTCGTACCTTCTCGAAGGCTACGAACGTGACCACAGCCTCTACCCACGTCGTTTGACCACCTTTGAGTGCGGCAGTGAGCCGGTTGGGGAAGCCATGATTCAGTTCCACTTCCAGTATTACTGGTACGCCATCATCTTCCTCGTTTTTGACGTGGCGTTCATGTTCCTCGTGCTTGGCGGCATGGTGACGGCGGACGCCACCAGCGGACAAGGCACCACCACCGTGGCCGATGCTGAATCCGCCCTCGTTATCCTCGGGACCTTCTTTGCCACGATGTCGCTTGGCGTGTGGTATGTTTTCCGGAAGCGAGGCCGAATTTACATTTGAGGTGAAGTGAATGGCAGGACAACAAGAAAACTATGCAGCCTTCAACAGCCGTGCCCTCGTTGAGATGGTCGGTGACGTCACCGACGAAGCGCTCAAAGCAACGAAGATCAAGCAATTCCTCAGCGTTCTTGCAGGCCGGTACTTTAACTGGGCCGGGCGAAAATCGCTGTTCACTCTTCACTTGGGCATCAAGTGCTGTGCGATTGAGATGGCTGCTGCGGCGACTCCCCGTTTTGACGGTGACCGGTTCGGCGTGCTGTTCCGCTCCTCACCCCGACAGTCTGACGTGCTGCTGGTGAACGGACCCATCACCAAGAAATTCGCAGACAAGGTGGTCCGCCTTTGGGAACAAATGCCCGAGCCAAAGTACTGCATCGCCATGGGCGAATGCGCCATTTCGGGCGGCCCTTACTTCCAGTCGTACAACATTCTGGAAGGCGTCGACACCGTGATTCCCGTTGACGTTTACATCCCCGGTTGCCCTCCTCGGCCAGAGGCCCTCATCGACGGCTTTGGCCTGCTCCGTGAGAAGATCATCCGCATCGGCGCTGCACCCAGCAGCGGCCGCAAGGGCGACAAGCCCGTTATCGTCGGGGAGGACTGACCATGGGGATGCGCGTGACCAACGAACAGGCCGATATGGCTGCCGAGGACGCCGTCAAGAAACTCAGCGACCGCTTCGGGAGCGCTGACGTGAAGGCCACAGTCGAACACCACGCCAACGCTCACAAAATGGCCTTTGTACGGGCCCACGTTCCCGCTCAACATTGGACGGCTGTAGCCAAGTACTTGCGATTCGATGCGGCCGTGAACTACTGCTCCATGGTGACGGGAACCCACTTTCCCGAAGGCGGCGCCGACCGAGGTTGGGAGGTCGTGTACCACTTGATGCGCCAACCGGTCACCAACCAAGCGCCAAACACCAACACGGTGCACGTTGCTGAATCGTTGCGCGGCGACGACATCCCGCTCGAATATGAGGTGATCATCACGCTCCCTCAAACCGAAACGCCCACCGTGCCCAGCGTTCAAGGAATCTGGGTGGGTGCCGATTGGAACGAGAAAGAAACATGGGACCTTGTCGGTATTCGTTTCGAAGGCCATGAAAACATGCACCGTGTGCTCAACCCCCACGACAGCCCCGAAGGCTTCCATCCGCTCCAAAAGCAGCACAAAATCCGCTATCACGATTTCAACGAAATGTACGACGACGCCCAAGGCTTTGGTCGAAAACCAACCGATGAGGGACGGGTTAAGTGAGGTGATACGATGGCACAAATGTGGATTACAATGGGCCCCCAGCATCCAATGACGCACGGTCTGTGGACTTTGCGCGTCAAAGTGGACGGCGAAACCGTCGTTGACACCGAAGCCGAACTTGGCTACATCCACCGCGGCGTGGAGAAAATTGCTGAGTCCCGAGATTTCACGCAAATCACCCCCTACTGCGACCGGCTGTGTTACGTGAGCGCCATGACCTGGGCGAACTCCTACATTTACGCCGCTGAAGACCTCTTGGAAGTTGAAGTCCCGGAGCGTGCTGAGTACATTCGCCTCATCGCCGCCGAGTGCCAGCGCTTGGCCTCCCACTTGATGTGGCTCGGTGCTTACGGCCCTGACATCGGAAGCCTAACGCTCATGACCTGGTGCATGCGCGACCGTGAGATGTTCCTCGACCTGCTCCAAGAACTCGGGGGCTCGCGAATGCACTACAACTATCCCCGCGTCGGCGGCGTCAAGCGCGACATTCCGGTCGGCTTTGCAGACCGTTTGGTGGCGAAGGTGAAGCTCTTTGAACATCGCATCGACGAGTACGAAATGCTTCTTGACGAGTCCACCATTTGGTTGGTCCGTCTCCAAGGCGTCGGTTACGCCAAGGCAGAAGACATGGTTAACGCCGGTGTATCCGGCCCTAACATCCGGGCCGCAGGCGTCAACTACGACGTTCGCTGGGCCCATCCTTACTCCGTCTACGACCAAGTTGACTGGGAGCCTGCGGTCGAAAAACCAACCTCGGTGAAGGGCGCAGACTGTTACGACCGCTACCGAGTTCGCATGGAGGAAATGCGTCAGTCTTGCCGCATGATCCTCGACGCCATCGAGAAGATTCCCGGCGGTAAGAACACCAATTACGCCAACGGTGATGAGATGATTCTCGCCAAGGCCCCCACCCGGGCCCCCGAGGGCGCAACCGGCTTCTCGCATTACGAATGCACCCGAGGGGCCTCCCAATTCTACATTCAAGGCGGTGGCGACGGTCGCGGAAAGAACCCGTACAGGCTTTCGATTCGCTCGCCGATGTTCATCACCATCCCGTATGTTGCAAAGACGATGATCGGCTACAAGGTCGCTGATATCCCTGCCATTATGGGCAGTTTTGACCCCTGCATTGGAGAGACCGACCGTTGAGGTGAGATCATGGACGACAAGTACGATTTGGTTGGCTTCTTTTTGAGCAAGGACGGGCTGCTTCGCTCGGGCATCGTCGGTGCCCTCGAGGGAACGCCCTTGGAATCGAGTGCAGGTGCACTCTCGTTTGGCGTCGCCACCTTTGCCCTGGTCAACATCGTCTTCCTGTTGTTGTTTTTCTCCCAATTCGCCATTTTGTGGATTGAGCGAAAAGCCGTTGCTCGCATGCAAGACCGGTACGGGGCCACGACCGCTCTCCGTTCCTTGTGGGTCGGGGAAAACGGAGTGACCGCCGGTGAATGGTGGAACATGCTGCCTTTCGGCTTTGGCAAGCCCATCGGTGCGGTGAACAAATGGCTGAACAAGAATTTCGGAAACCGAGACGAGAAGTTCGCCACCGTTGACCGCGTCAACAACCGCTCGTGGATGGGCAAAACCATCGTGCCGGGTTTCTTCCAAAACGTCGCTGACGGAATGAAGTTCCTCGTGAAGGAACACATGGTTCCTCAACGAGCCGACCGCCTCATCTTCGAAGTTTCGCCTTTCCTCATCGTCTCCTCTACGCTGCTGATTTTGGGCATGATTCCGCTTTCCAGCGGCATCTATGCAACCAACCCGGACCTGTCCATCCTTTACGCCATCGCCATCTTTGGAATTGCACCCATTGGAGTCTTTTTCGCCGGTTGGTCCTCCAACAACAAATACACCCTCATCGGCGGTATTCGTTCGGCTGCTCAACTCACGGCCTACGAGATCCCCCTCTTGTTGACCCTCTTGTCGGTGGCCATCCTCTCGGGCACCTTCAACATCGTTGAGAGCATCCATTTCCAACACTCCGCTGGAGCGTGGAACATCTTCTTGATGCCGTTGGGTGCTGCACTGTTCCTCATCACCATGATCGCTGAAGTCGAGCGCGTGCCTTTTGACATGCCCGAAGCCGAAGCTGAACTGGTCGAGGGCTGGTGGACCGAATACGGCGGCATGCGCTTCGGCATGCTGTTCATGGCCGAATACATCCGAACCTACGCAGCTTGTTTCTTGTTCACGCACTTCTTCCTCGGCGGATGGCATCTGCCCTTCCACGGGACCATCGGCTCCCTTCCCGTCGTCGGTGAAGCGTACTTGTTGATTCCCGGAGCCATCATGACCTTGCTGAAATCTTGGTTGGTCTTCCTCGTTGTCTTCGTTTGGGCACGCTTCGCCCTCGCCCGTATTCGCACGGACCAAATCCTCGAGTTCGGATGGCGCATGCTCTTGCCGCTGGCCGTGCTTCAAGTCGTGCTCGCTCTCCTTTACCGATTGTACCTCTTCAACCCCGAAGGCATGTCGGACCAAAACGACGTGGCGGGTGGCATGGCTTGGGACGCCTTTGGTGTCCCGTACCTCGTGCCCATCCTCACCACGCTCTTCTGGTTGGGTGTCTTCTGGGTGTACCTCAACGATGAGGACAAATCAGCGATGTCGGAGCGTATGTTCCACGTCCATACCATAGAGCCCGCGGGAACGGTTGTCCCGGGGCAGGAGTGAGGTGAACACCATGCCCATGCATCCACACGCACAGCCCAACTTCCGAAACCTGTTCTGGTACCCGTTCAAAATCACCTTGATCACGGCCCTGCGCACCTTCCCGTTCATCGGCAAGCGTTTCGGTAAACGGCTCGGCGCCTACCACAACACCTCTCACCCTGAATTCTTGGACGAGGGGAGCCGCGCTCGAGCGGCGGCAACCGCAGACATGAACGACGTGACTCGTCAAGAGTTCGCACCCGACCGCGTGACCTCCGACCTCAAGCCAACGCTTTGGAAACCCCAAACCGTCCAGTACCCTTACGAGCGCCTAGAGGACATGGAGCCTTGGCTTTTCGTTCCTGGGAACTACAACGGACGAATTGGCGTCATCTGGGAGACCTGCACGGCGTGCAAAATGTGTGTCAACGTTTGCCCGAACGACTGCCTTCACATGACGACCGAATTGCGCGTTGACGTGCTCGACAACGCTGAGGGCGAAAACGCCGGTTTCGGTGCCGAACTCGAAGTTGGAAAATTCGCCGCCGTCGAGGTTCCTGAGGTCAAAGCCACCCTTGACCGTTTCAACCACGTGACGGCCCACACCAGCACGCCCGAAGAATGGCGCTTTGCAGAGGTGCTCGACCTCTCCGGTGATTCCGCAACGGTGCGCTGGAACGATTCGGGCGAAGAAGCCGTTGTGGCGACAGCTGAACTCTTCCCAGCGGATGACCAAATCGTCTCTGGACGCATTGACCTCGGCCGCTGCATGTTCTGCGGATTGTGCATGGAAGCCTGCGGCTTCACGTCCTTTTTCATGACCAACGAATACGATGGCATGTCCGGTTTCACTCGCCAAGACCTCTGGTTTGACGCTTCCCGTACCCGGGTTCTCCCCGGCGTGCATCAAGAAGCGGTTGATGCCGAACTCGCCAAGCGTGCCTCAAAGGAACGCGACAAGCGAGCCAAGAAAGCAGCGAAAGAAACCGCAAAGGGGGACGCTTGAGATGGACATCGCCAGCGCAGCTGAAACCGGCGTGTTTTTCCTGTTCGCCGCCATCACGTTGGGCGGCGCACTTGGGCTCATTTTTGCGCAGCGCGTGGCCCACTCCATGCTCTCGTTGATCTTCTGTTTCATGGCGGTCTCAGGGATTTTCATCCTGTTGGGTGCTGAATTCTTGGCTGCCATTCAAATCCTCGTCTACTTGGCGAGCGTTGGCTTGGTGGTGCTGTTCGGAATCATGCTGACCCGGCGGCAAATTCTGGAGGAGGATTTTGAATGAAATTCATTTCCCTCGTCACCCGCCTCGGCCTTCTCAGCCTGGGCTTCATTCTCGTTGCAGCCGTGAACGCTGACGATGTGTGGTCCAACCCCAGCACCGACCAACCGACGACCTCAGGTCTTGCCGATGCCCTGCTCAGCGACTGGGGTTTTGCCCTGCTCGTGCTTGGCCTGCTCATGTCGATGGCGATGATGGGCGCAGCCTACCTCGTTCGTGACGAGCGAATGGAAAATCTCCTCTGGGAATTCGGAGGTGAGGAAGAATGATCGATCCAGCATGGGTTTCAGGTCTCTCCGCTCTCCTCTTTGTCATCGGCCTTGCAGGTGCGTTCACCCGCAAGAACGCCATCATCGTCCTCATGTGCATTGAATTGATGCTCAACGCTGCGAACATGCAATTCGCCGCCGCCGCCGTCCATCACGGCGACACGACCGGGTGGGTTTACACGATTTTCGCCATCGCCATCGCTGCGAGCGAAGTGGCCATCGGTTTGGCCATCTTCCTTGCCATGTACGGCCAACACGAATCGATCACGCTGGACGACGTGAGCGTCCTGAAGAACTGAGGTGAAAGAATGGCAGGTACAGGCAGTTCAGAAATCGTTCACAGTACGGCAGCGCAGTATGCGCCCTACATTCTCCTTCTTCCGATGTTGGCCTTCCCGGTGATTTTGTTCCTCGGGAAAATGTACAACGGCAACAAGATGTGGAAAGAGACGCTGAAGGAAGGGGGCCTCATTGCGTTGGCCGTGATGGGCGCCAGTTTGGCGCTCTCCCTCTGGCTCATCAGCGACTTCATCGGTGCATACGGGGGCGTTGAGAAACTCTCCGATTGGACTTGGTTTACTTCGAGCATGTGGAACTCGGGCGTGGTGACGACGGAGATCACTTTTGGTTTCGGCGTCCACATCGACCACATCACGGTGATGTTGCTGTTCATCGCCTCGTTCCTGTGTCTGCTCATCAACACCTTCGCCATCGGTTACATGAACACCGACCCCATCAACGACAACCGCAATCACCGCTTCTACGCTGAGTTCGTTCTCTTCTGCTCGGGTATGCTCGGCATGGTGCTCGCCGATTCCTTCCTCTGGTTGTTCATTTTCTGGGAGTTGATGGGGTTGTGTTCCTACTTGCTCATTGGGTTCTACTACGAACGCCCCAGCGCTGCCTACGCCGCCAAGAAGGCGTTCTTGACCACCCGCGTTGGCGACGTCTTCCTCATGGTTGGCCTCGCCGTTCTCTGGGACCTCTTCGGTTCCCTCGATTATGCGGTCGTGTTCAACGAATACAACATCGACAAAGTCGCCGCTTCCAACCCCGGCACCCTTGCTTGGGCGCTCGGCTTGATGTTCATCGGTGCGGTGGGTAAATCAGCGCAGTTCCCTCTTCACGTGTGGCTGCCCGACGCCATGGAAGGCCCAACACCCGTTTCTGCGCTCATCCACGCAGCCACCATGGTCAACGCCGGTTTGTACCTCGTCGCACGGATGTTCCCCTTCTTTGGCGCCGAGTCCATGCATGGGGAGCTCGCCGATTTGGCCTTCATCATCGCGGCCATCGGCGGAACCACAGCGGTCATGGCAGCAGCCATTGCGTTCGTCCAGCACGACCTCAAGAAGGTGCTCGCGTATTCCACCATGTCCCAGTTGGCCTACATCTTCACCGGCCTTGGGGCAGCTCTCTACCTTGCCAACACCCTTCACTGGCACGAATACCTCGTTGACGGCACCAAAAACCCGGATTACTACGTCAACCACGCCATCGTGATCGTGGCCTTTGGCGCTGCGCTCTTCCACTTGTTCAACCACGCCATGGCCAAGGGCATGCTCTTCATGGCGAGCGGTGCGGTGATTCACGAGGTCCATCACGCCCACCACCACCTTCACCCTCACGACGACGACCACGGCCACCACGAAGAGGACCCTGAAGAGCTGCTGATGCTCGCCAACTACCTTGCCGATACCGGGCAGTCCGTGTTCGGTTTCTTCAATTCCATCGACCTTGACCAATCAGGCGAAATCGACACCTATGAGTTCCAAACGGCACTCAAGAAGGCCGACATCGCTGACCTCCCACCCTGGGACATGCAGCGACTGATGAAGGCTCTCGATATGGACGGAAACGGACGCATCAACGTCCCCGAACTCGAACTCACCCTCGGCCGTGTCCACCTCGCCTCCCTCGCAGGCGATGACGACCACCACGACCACCACCACGAGTTTGACGCCCAATCCATGGAGAACATGGGCGGTTTGGCTTCCAAGATGCCGCTCACCGCCACCGCCATGCTCGTTGGCTCCCTCTCCATCATGGGCTTCCCGCTCATCGGTGGGTTCTGGTCGAAGGAAGGCATCATCGCCAACACGTGGCGAGTGGCGCTTGAGGACCCGCGCTTCTTCTACCCCGCTCTTTGTGTGCTCCTTGGAGCCGGAATGACGGGCTTTTACATGTCCCGCATGTGGCTCAAGACCTTCGCGGGCTCACCGAAAACCGATGTTGCAGCGCATGTTCACCCCACCAACACGTGGATCAAGACACCGCTGTTCATTCTGACCTTCGTCAGCCTTGCGGGCGTCATCTTCGCCAGCATGGGCTTTACGCACTGGGCGCCTGACATCGAATACGGTTTGATGTCCGACCACGGTGGTTTGTGGGGCGGTTTCCTCTACGAAATGGAGCACGTGTTCGCCAACGAGAAGGTGTTCTTCTTCATCCTCACCTACATCGCTCTTTTCATCGGGGCCGTTGTCGGTCCCGGTTTGGCCCTTTCGCTGTACGGTGGAAAACTCGACGATGGGGAAGAAGCCAAACCGTGGTTTGGCCCGGTTCTCGCTCTGAACGCCGCCATCAAGGGCCGTTACCATTGGGACAACTCGGCCTTTGGGAAATCTGGCTTTGCGACAGCGCTCGAAAACCGCCTGTATTTCGACCATTACTACGACATGGCGATGCTCAAAATCGTCGCGGCTTTCTCCAATAAGGCGGCCGAAGCTGATTCCAGCGTCATCGACGGCACCGTCAAGACCGTTGAGCGAACATCGCAACAACTCTCGACGTCCATTCGCTCGTTGACCACCGGGTCCGCACGGGATTACATTCTCATGGCGGCGTTGGGCACCTTGGTGCTCTTTGGCTTGATTTGGGGGGTGGTCGCTTGACGATTGACTGGATTTCGTTGCCCCTCGTCGGCATGCCGCTCATCAGCAGCATCGTGCTCTTGGCCTACGTGGCTTACGTTTCACCCGCCGCTCGTGAGAAGATCGGACCCACCGTGCGGATGGCCACGCTCGTTCTTTCCTTGTTGATGCTGGTCTTGACCACGGCCATGTTCTTTGGCGACAACTTCATCGAAGGAACACTGGATTGGGCGAGTTTGTCCTTTGGTAAGTTCAACTACGAATTCCAGTACGACTGGATCGAATCCTTGGGCATTCACTGGTCGGTTGGCATGGATGCCCTCTCCTTCCCGATGGTGTGGTTGACGACCTTCTTGCTGCCCATCACCATTGTGGCCACCTGGCACGAAAAGAACGCAGCGGTGTACTTCCCGCTGATCCTCATGATGGGCGGGGCGCTCATTGGCGTCTTCGTCGCTCTTGACCTCTTCATGTTCTACGTGTTTTGGGAACTGACGTTGATTCCGATGTTCTTCCTCATTCTCAAGTGGGGCGGCTACGATCGAAAATACGCCTCTCAGAAGTTCTTCATCTACACCTTCACGGCCTCGGTTATCATGCTCCTCGGTTTGGTGACGGTTTACTTCCTCCAGCCCGAGAACTTGGCTCACGCAGGCACGTGGACGGGACGCACTTTCGACATCCCAACCCTCACGGCCCATGCACAATCCGCCAACGCCGGTGGCGAATGGTTCCTCGGTGTTGGTCTGCAGAAGGTTCTCTTCGTGATGCTGATGATCGGTTTCCTCGTCAAACTGCCATCGGTCCCGTTCCACACCTGGTTGCCCGACGCCCACGTTCAGGCCCCCACCGGCGGTTCGATGCTCTTGGCCGGTGTGATGTTGAAGATGGGTGCTTACGGCATGTTCCGCTTGCCCCTGGCCTTGTTTCCTCACGCTGCCGAGCACTTCCAATTCTGGTTGCTGGCCCTCGGCATGGTTTCCCTCGTCTGGGGAGCAGTCGTTTGTTTGGGTCAAACCAACCTCAAGAAAATGGTTGCGTATTCCTCGGTCTCCCACATGGGCGTGATTCTCATCGGTATCGCTACGATGCAACCGCTCGGTTGGGCTGCGGCCCTCTTCATGATGTTCGCCCACGGCATCATCAGCCCGATGCTCTTCGCCGTTTGCGGTGCGTTCAAGCACCACTACCACAGCATGGAAATCGGGGCCATGCGCGGCATGGCCAAACATTCGCCTTGGCTCGCCACGTCCATGATGTTCGGTTGGATGGCGTCCCTCGGATTGCCGCTTTTAGCCGGCTTCGTGGCCGAGTTGATGATGTTCCTCGCCCTGTGGCACTTCATCGCTGCCGAGGGTTGGAGCGTGCTGTGGATGGTTGGCCCGGCATTCGTGCTGGCCATCACCGCTGCGTATTACCTGTGGTCCATGCAGCGCACCATCTTCGAAGGTGGTGAAGCCACCCAGCCCCCAGCAAGCCTCAACGGCCAACCCGTGCCCGACATCACCGATGCAGAAAAGTGGGCCATGGTCATCATGGCGGCCTTTACCATCCTGTTCGGTGTGATGCCTTGGATTGCGCTTGACATGATGAACGGATGGACGGTGGCGTTCTTTGAAACGCTCTTGATTCCCATCTTGACGGGAGGTGCCTGAAATGGAGAAAATTGAACCCTTTGGCGAAGGTTTCGTCCTGGCCCTTGCGCCTGAATTCGTCCTCGTCATCGGCCTGTTTACCCTGATGATCGTCCCCAACCTCGGGGATGCGAAATTCCGAATCCCGATGACCCAAGTTCGCATTCCTTGGTTCCTTGGCGGTAAGCGAGGGAAACTCGACAGCGACCCCCGTCTCCCGGGGCTCTTCGCAACGGCGTTCTTCTCCTTGGCTTTCGTCCTCACGGCGATGTCCTTTGTCAACGGGATGAACCGCATACAAATTGTTTCGGGCGACAACGTCATGCTGCAAGTCGATGAATTCAGCCGAATGTTTGAGCTCATCTTCTTCGGTGCTTTGGCCTTGGCGAGTGCAGCCTCTGTGAATCGTATTCCAGCCACTTCTCGCAACGACCGGAGTGCAAGCGGGTTGTACAACAATCGCCGCCAAGTGGACTTCTACGTCCTCTTGATCACCAGCGGATTGGGCATGGCCGTCGTTGCGTTGGCTCAGGACCTCTTCTTGCTGTTCATCGGTTTGGAATTGGCGTCCTTCTCCACCTACGTGCTTGTCGCCTTCTTGAAGGAGAGCAAAGAGGGGACTGAAGCCGGCATGAAATACTTCATCGTTGGTTCCGTGGCTTCGGGTGTTGGTCTTTACGGTCTTTCCCTGCTCTACCTTTGGTCCGGTTCGCTCCAATTTTCCGAGCTCGCAACGGCGTTTGCTGAAAACGGGATGGAGTCGCTCCCGCTCATCGCCCTTGGCATGCTCCTCGTCGGTTTCGGCTTCAAAGTCAGCGCAGCACCGTTCCACTTCGCCGCTCCCGACGCTTATGCAGGAGCGACGGCACCCGTTGCCGGTGTCCTCGCAACCGCCAGCAAGGCCATGGGCGTGCTCGGTTTGCTCCGTGTCCTGCTCGTGGTTGCTTCCCCCGAGGCAACGGATGGCGCAGCCGTCTGGCTGGTCGCTCTCGCCGTGCTCTCGGTTGTCACCATGACCTGGGGCAACCTCGCGGCGCTCGGTTCAACCAATCCAAAGCGCATGCTCGCTTACTCCTCGGTCGCCCACGCCGGCTACATGATGGCCGCCATCGCCGCCATCGGGGCCCTCAACTGGGAAACTGACCACGTGGACTTGAGCAACGACGCTGCCCTTGTCGTCGTCACGGCGCTTATCTTCCATCTGACCGTGCTCGTCTGCTTCAAACTCGGTGCGTTTCTCGTGCTCTCGCTGCTTGAATCCGAAAAGGGCGGCCACACCCTCGAATCTTTGGGCGGGTTGGCGAAGCGAGACCCCTTCCTCGCTGTGGCCATGTTCATCTTCATGATGTCCCTTGCAGGCGTTCCACCGCTTTCGGGCTTCGTCTCGAAGCTCCTTGTGATCATGGGCATCGTCAAGGTGGCGCTGCTCGATGTCACCGTCAACAGCGACTTGTCGTTGGCGGACCTCCACTGGGTGTGGTACCTCGCCCTCGCCATGGTCATCAACTCGGCGATTTCGGTGTTCTACTACCTGCGTGTCGGGCTGGTGATGTATTTCCATGAACCCGAGGAAGGACGAGAAGGACCGTTGCCTGCTGGTGGGCCCGTCCGGCTCGCCATTCTTGCCTGTTTGGTCACCACCGTTTTCTTCGGTGTCGGTGCAGGGCAACTGATTGCGCTCGCTGAATCCGCTGCCAACGCTTTGGTTGGCGCATGGTGACCGTTGCAGGCATTTCCCGGCGCTCGCTGGGTGATGACTTCAAGAAGGGTTGGCCGCTGGGAAGGTCCGGTGAGACTGGTTGGGTCGCAGATTTGAGGAAAAGGTAGACGCCGAAGAACTCGCGCGTCTTGAGAATCCTGAAGATTC
>JAUREJ010000013.1:0-17881 GCA_030827475.1 Candidatus Poseidonia sp. | reverse complement strand
TTCAAGCGACGGTAAGATACGTGTCAAAATGCCCAACAAGCGCGTCAACGAAATGTTCGCTCTCGCTCAACAATTGCTCGGCGGCCGCCGTGTAACCGTTCTGTGCGAGGACGGCGAGACCCGTATGGCTCGCATTCCAGGGAAGATGCGACGTCGCCAGTGGGTCCGGGAAGGCGATTTGATCATCGTTTGGCCTTGGGATTTCCAAGACTCGAAGGCCGATGTTAAGCATCGTTACACCAAGACTCAAGCCATGTACCTCTCTCGAAAAGGCGTCTTGCCCGATGACGTTGACATGTTTGGAATGGGAACATCGATGGATGAAGACAGCGAACACGACGACCTCTTCGCTTTCGGCGATGCAGATGAAGACGAGCCAGTGAACGAGGAGACCCTCGATGGCGTCGACACCGAGGATGATGATGACGACTTGTTTGCTGACGATGACGACGATGACGACCTGTTTGCCGACGACGACGATGACGACCTGTTTGCTGACGCCGCCGATGAAGCACCGCAGGAACCTGAGCAAGAATCAATGGAACACGAAGTTGTAGCCGCTGCTGAATCACCCGCTGATGTTGCGGAAGATGCCTTTGACGACGACGACGATGACGACGACATTGACGCTCTGTTTGCCTGATGCATGAGGTAGGCGCATGCGTGACGACGACTGGGAAGAATTGTCCGGTCGGCCAAAAAAGCGCAAGAAAGGGCATCGGTCATCGTCCAAGCGACCAAGCGTCGAAGAGATGGATGCTGAGCATCACCGGGATGAAGAAAACGCATTTCTTCGCGAGCTCGGTGAAGCTGGAGGGCGCTTTCAATGGATGAAAGAAAAGCGTTACAAGAGCATGTTTCGAGACATCGAAGCCAAGATTCAGGGAGCCATGGGTACGGGTGGTTACGATTGGGTTGATCGCCGTGTCTTTGACCAAGTTTTTGATCGCCTGACGCTGATGGCCCTGTACAAATTGATGAAATCCGGCGTGATCAATACGCTGGATTTCCCAGTGGCTCGCGGCAAAGAGGCCCACGTGTTCCACGGAACGGACATCAACGGTCAACCTGTTGCCGTGAAAATTTTTCACACGTCAAATGCGGTGTTCAAGAACCTCATTCAGTACATTGAAGGAGACCCACGATTCAGCGGGTTACGCAGAAAACATCGCGATTTGGTTGAGGTTTGGGTTCGTAAGGAATACCGGAACATGAAGCGGTTGGCTCGTTGGGGATTGGATGTCCCGAAAGCCTTGGGCGTCCACAAGAACGTTCTGGTGATGGAATATTTAGGCTCGGCGACCTCACCCTCGCCCAAACTGCGCGAGGTCAACGTGGACGATGCTCAACCGGTTTACGACCGCTTGCTGAGGTTTCTCGCCGTGGCGTGGCAGAAAGCCGACCTCGTCCACGGTGATTTTTCACCTTACAACATTCTGTGGCATGACGACCAACCTTGGGTCATCGATGTTGGCCAAGGTGTTGTGGAAAGCCATCCAAAGGCTCAGGAGTTTTTGGTTCGTGATGTCACTCGGCTGGTTGAATGGGGTGAAAAAGAAGGGCTCTCGGTCACGCTTGCCGAAGCGATGTACGACGTGCTCAACATGAATCTTGACGATGTTGAACAGCGCTTTGAGGACGAAGCCTGATCATTCTTCTTCCCACTGGATGGTTTCGTCTTCAGCGAGTTGCATCATGTTTGCGACGGCTTCTTCGTCTTCGGGGTCAACTTGCGCCGCTCGCATCCGTCGATTCCTCCGTTCGGAGACGTCACTGAGCCCAGGAACAAGGTCTTCGAAACCGCCAAGGTTGGGGCGTGCTTCTTCGCGTTCTTCGTAGACCTCCAAGGAGCGAGATTCCAAGCGCGCCTGCTTTCGGTCACGTTCAAGAAATCCGATGACGCTGCCGTGTTCCGAGCCCCCAGCAAGCATTTCGATGGCTTGCCTTGCGGACAGCAGGCCGCTCTCTTCGCCAACAATCACGACCGTTGAGTTGTAAATGCTGATTTGAGTTCGGGTTAATTGTTCAATCAGCATCCGAATTTTCCCTTGGCGTCCAATGATTCGGGCCCTGATACGGCGCTGTTGATTGGAGCGCTTGCCGACGTACTCTCGAAGGTCAACGAGTTCGAAGTAGTGGTCATCATCGAGGAGACGAATGGCGGCCTCCGGAGCCATGCCCCGACCAATGGCCTTGACCACATCGGGGAGTTTCATGGCCTTCACGGGGTCGTACGTTCCCACCTCGCCCCACTCAACTTCGATGTCCCCGGTCGTGGAGTCGATGATGAATTTCTGGCACCCCGCTGCGTTGCGAATCGCTTTGCTCGTCACCCCTTTTGCACCGATGATGACCGCAATGCGGTCTTTTGGTACACGAGTGAGGGACTGGCGCATGGTCAGTCGTGCAGCCCACCACTTTTCAATCCCTTGTCTTGCGTTGGAGCAGGGAGAGACCGAAGCCCACGAGCAGGACGAGCAGCAAGGACGGTGCAAAGGACGGAACAAGGCCGGGGTCGTCCAAAGAAGCCCCCGTGACCACGAGGTAGTTGTTGTTGTTCCCTTCATCGTACTCGTCAATGACGTTGGCCGCATCGATCACCAAACGGAGGTCAAATTGACCTGCACGGGGAACCGTGTATTGCCAGAGGATGGTTTCCGAGCTGTTGGACAGGGATCCAGCAGGCAGGTTTCGGGTTTCCATCACGGTCCAATCCACATTAGCGGTTCGGTCGGCTGGGGCGGTTTCGAAACGAACGATCACGCTGCCGCCGTAGTCCTGGTTGGATTCCAAGACGCTCGTGACCGTGACGTTCCCGGTCTGTTCGCCCGGGCGAACAATGATGCGGTCCACGTTGGTCTGGCTGAGATTCCAATACAAGTCCAGCCCTGGAAGGATTTGGAACGAGGAAGGTTCCGTGGTGAACGTGTTGCCGGCTTCATCGACGAGCACGGCCCGGAGCATCAGGTGTTGCCTTGATTTGGTTGCCCAGCTCGACAGGCCCACCTGCCCTGACAGTCCGTTCACGCCCATGTTCAACCAACGGCCCGAGAGATCGGGGGTTTGACCGACACCGTTGGAATCAAACCCATATTGAAGGTAGGATGAACTGTTGTCGATGCCCGAATCGGTGTCTTCTGCATGGAAGACGATGCTTGCAGCCCCGATGCGGCTGGTCGTCAATTCGTCCACCGTCCACGACAGACCAACCGGCGCGGTCTCGTCCACGCGTAACTGCACGGTGCTGTTTGCACCGATGTTGCCCACCCTGTCGACTGCACGAAGCGTCAGGTTGTGGACGCCCTCTTCGAGGGTAAAGGTGACGCTGTCGGCGGTGGTTGACGACCAAGCGTTGTTTCCGAGGGCGTATTGCACGCTCGCCACCCCGGAGCCTTGACCGTCGGTTGCAGCGGCGTTGAGGCCGCTGACCGTGACCGTGGTGGATTGCTGCCACGCCGATCCGTCTCCAACCGTCACCGTGCCGACGGTCGGTCCTGTGCGGTCGATACCAACGAACATCGTGGTCGTGGCCGAAAGGCCTGAGTTGTCGTACACCGTGAGTCGGGGCGACCACGTTCCCTCGCTCATGCTTCCGCTGCTCCAATCCCATCCGTAAGCAAGGCTGGTGGGTCCGTCTTTGGCCGGTGCGCCGGGGCCGGGAACATTAGCAAGCGTGGCCTCTTTCAAGTCGTCATCGCTCGCACCCCACCGGAAGGATAGGGACTCTCCAGTGCCGATGTTGAACCAAGCTCGGTCGGCGAGGCTGCTTCCCGTCCCAGCGTCAGGGTTGAGCACGGTGAATGTGGTGATGACCGGGACTTGGTTGTCGATGTTGAACCAATCCGTCGTCGTGACGGCGAAACTCTCGGTGTCGCTGTCCCAGCCCGAGGCTCGCAACTTGTAGGTGTCGTTGGTGTGGGCGGTGCTGTCAAAGGGGTAGATCCACGGTGAGGACGACAAGTTGGCGACCTCGGTCCAGGTCGATTCGTCGGACGAGAGCTCGATGAGTAAGGAATCGAGCGTGCCGTTGCCGCTGATGGAAAACGAGAGGGCTTTGGAGCCCTTGACATCGTCATCAAGTGTTGGTCCGTTTGAAAAGGCGATGCTCAAGTTGGACGGGCTGGATGAAAAAACCGTGGAGGTGGAGGTAAGGACTTCGGGATTGGAAGACGGCTCAGGGGCCGAAAGCGGGACCAATGCACAGAGCATGACGGCGGAGAGCCAAATCGCCAGCACCCCTCGGCCCATGTGCTCCCCACGCCCACGGACTGCCTTCAAGTCTCCCCTTTCTTCGGGGGGTAAGGGGGTATCCACCCTCCGTCTTCGTGCGCAACGAACCCCCACCAGCATGGGGCTCTTTCCGTCGTCTTTGGAGATGGGTTCAAGTGCTTTGCACGCTCTAAGGGGTTCATGGAGCGAAGGACCAACGCTGCGCTCATCCTTTGCTTGATGCTGGTGAGCCTGGTGCCTCTTCCCGCCCATGCGGCAAACAGCAACGGCGTTGAAGCTACAGCAGCCCAGATGTCGTTTTCACCCTCCAGCCCGATCATGGGCGGTTCGGTGGACATTTCGTTGCTGCTCTCCAACTCCGGTGGGACCGAGGCTCTGGTTGATGTCTCATTTTATCGGGACAACATCACGTCCACGAACCGCTTGAAATTCGAGCAAGTCGAGATTCCTTCCGGTGGATTTGTCACCGTGACCGCCCCTTGGAACGGCCTTCCATTCGGTACGCAAAAAGTGTGGATTGAATGGTTCACTTTGGGGGATCAAAGCGGCGCCCGTGTCTCAAAGACGTTTGATGTCCAAGGTTTGGCGAACTTGAAGGTGGCTTCGCTTGAAGTCGGTGACGGTACGGCCGTCTTTGCGGGTGACACCGTCCCCGTGGGTGTTCATGTTCAAAACTCAGGCCCCGAAGACGCTGAAGCGTCGACGTTGTTGATCCATGTACCGGGTGCAGCCGATGCCGAGTTGAACGTGCCCGCCGTGGCATCCGGTCAATCGGTGTGGGTCAACACCACCGTCGTGGCCCCGAGCAGCGGCGTTCACCTCATCAACGCCACCCTTGACGCCACCAACATCATCCAAGAAGCATCCGAAAACGACAACACGGGCAGCACCGAATTCGTCGTCTCCACCCGCATGGATTTGAGTTTCAAAGATGACCTGACGGTCACCACCGAACCGGGCGACCTCGAAGGCCCTTGGGCCGTTGAGGGCGTGCTGGTGCGAACCAACGGCACCGGGCCAGCCACCGTGCCCTTGTGGTTGCAAATCGCCAACCCATCCGGTGGCCTGATCACCAGCCCCCCGTTTTTCGTGAACTTCACCGGCATGGGGTACAGCGAACAAGCGTTTCGTGTTGAACTGAACACCAACATTCTGGGCTCGCTCCCCGAGGGTGATCACGTGGTGGTGGCGAAGGTCAACCCCTTCAACGAACCTGGGTTTGAACAAGAATTCACTGACAACGATGAGGCCTCTGGCATGCTCACCGTCTTCCCCCTTCCCGATGTGTACGTTGACGCCATGGCCCTGCCAACCGTTCCTTCGGTGCAGTCCGGCGAAGACGTGGAATGGCGGGTGACCATGGAGAACACCGGTGACATCGGCGTTTCCGGCCGCATCCACTACACGTTTGACGGCTTGGAAGGCCAGTCTCCCCTCATCACGCTCACCGCAGGCCAGGCCTTGACGTGGACGGTGGTGTTGTCCACGGCTCTGGGCGCTCACACCGCCGAGTTTGAGGGTCAATGGGTGGCTTCACAGGGCAGTTATGACGCCAACAAACAGAACTCCTTTGCCAGCGGTACGGTGGTGGTGGAATCCAAGCTGAAGCTCCAGTGGGAATATGCATCGTTGCAAGTCACCGATGCCGAGGGCAATCAAGCGAACAATCCGCTGCGGGACGGCGACGCTTACACCCTCACCATCGGGTTGACGAGCCAAGAAACCGGTCAAGCGAATTACACCTGCCGGGACAGCACCAACACCGTTCTCGAGATGTTGGCGGTCAACATCGAAAACCGGGGAGACCGGGGCTCGCTCTCGTGCACCTTCATTGCAACGGCATCAACGACCACGGTCAGGATGATTCCCGAAGACGCCTCGATCAGTTCGGCGTTCCAGCGCGCCTTCCCCACCATCGCAGCCACAACTGGCGACGAGAACGACGTGGTCAGCTCCGGACTCGGAACGATGACGCTGTTTGGGTTTGGGGCCTTGGTGCTCATCGGTGTGCTCATCGTCGCCGTTTTCCTCACCCGAGAACGAGAGGACGAGGTGGAGCGGGACATCTACGAATACTGTCCGTCGTGCGATGGCGAACTTGAAGGTGACGAAGACCGATGCCCACACTGCGTGTTCAACCTCAAGAAAGCCCGTTCGCAATTCCACGATTGCAACGAGTGCGGAGAATCGATTCCCGACCTCATGGAGAATTGTGCGTATTGCGGCGCCTTCCAGGACGTCGCCTCGTACTTTGAGCGACGAGAACGGCGTGAACGCCGGTCGGTGGTCAAAGAAATCGTTGCTCTCCCGGAGGAAGGCGACGAGAACGAGATCGTGACCGGTGACCAAAACTTCGCAGATGCTGTGAAAGAGTTTGGCTTCGACGAAGAACATCTCGAAGAGGAGTGGGACGCCAACATCGAAGCGGCCGAAGCCGAAGTTGAAGCTGCATATGACCGACGTTACGCTGACAAAATCGCCCTTGAGGACATGACGGATGAAGAACTTGAGGCCTACAAGTCGCAGGTCACCACGACGTTGCGAACCATGAAAGACGAATCCACCGACCACGACATCGAGGCCTTCCTGTCTGAAAAAGGCGAACTCAGATCCTTGGCCGAAGACACGGGCGAACTTAGCGCATCCGATGCTGATATCCGTGAACGTCTGTTTGAAATCACGGGTGAAGAGGGTGTTCTTCCAGGTGAGAAGGTCAAGGTGGGCATGAGCTTGACCGATTCGTCACTGGCGGGTAACGAAGTCAGCGAAGCCACTGCCAATTTCACCTTTGATGACGATGCACCCCTTTCCGCCTCGACAAAGAGCGATGCTGAACTCAAGGAAGAGGCAAAAGGAAGGAAGCCGACTCGTCGGCGTGCACCGAAGCGGGAAGTGGTTGCTGAGCCCGCCGTTGAAACCGATGAATGTGGGGCTTGCGGTGCAGATTTGTCTGTCGACGCCACCGAGTGCGGTACGTGCGGCGCTCGCTTTGGTTGAGCGTCTGTCAGCGTTCATAGGGCTCGTCATCGCCGGAGCTCGGCCGCAACATCGCTTCATTCAGACAGCCCGCCCATGCAGCATATCCTCTTTCAATGCTCGGCACGCCGAATCGTCGCCTTCATAGGGTCCAACCCTGTGGTTGGGGCATGGGGCATCCCAAACTCGCAGCGACGCTGCTGTTGATGGTGTTGATGACCTCAACTTCAGGTTGCATGGGGCTCATTGCAGCGCGAGAGTCGGTAGAGTCGCTTCGTGACCCTGCCTATGACAGCCTGAACAACAAGAAACTCACGATTGCGCACGAGTTTACCACGCTCACCAATTACTCCATGGAGTATGTCAATCGCTCAACGTTTATCGTGACCGAACAGACCACTGAAATTGACATTTATTTCAAGGTGACCTTTGAACTGTCGGAGTCACCTTTGTTCCCCGATCTGTTCTTTGACAACGAAACCCATTACGTTCGGGCCACGTTGACGGACAGCGAAGGAAATATCCAATGGGAGCAAGATGTGAGTGAGGATGCATCACCACTTGAGGAACGTCTTCAGCCCATCCCATCCTTTGCGCTCGGTGAGTGGGAGCTTGAAGTTCGAGCGAGAGGAGGTGGGCAGAACACCGTCGATTCCTTGCGAGACCAGTTCCTCCTGATCGTTACCGTCACCAACACCTGCGTCCAGTACCCGCTGGTGGACGACTGCGCGTGAAAGCGTCTAGATCAAACTGTCCTCACAGGCGTAACGGCGAGAACAGTGGCGGCATTTTCCTGGGCGGTTGTGGTTCCGAGCAGCGCCTCCGTTGGCCATCAGGCGCTGGACGCCCTTGACCGCATCGAAAAGGAGGTTCTGGTTGGTCTCGTTCCAGAGGACTTGATGCAGATTCTCCTGGCCGTATCTTAGAATGCAATACGGCGGCGTTTTTCCGGTGGTGCTGTCCACCAATGCTGCGTAGGCCAAGATTTGGACTGTGTGGGATTTATGGGGTTTTTCCGGAACCTTTCCCGTCTTTTGTTCAACGGGGATAAACTCGCCGTCGATGATGACGATTTGGTCCGGACGCCCTCTCAAACCCGTTCGTTCATCAACCAGCAATTCTGATGATTTGTCATCGTCGGAATAGGTGACTTGCGTGGTGGCACCGAGGTCGTTTTTCCCTGCGAGCACTTGGGCTTCATGGTTGTTGATGAGGGCACGTTGGAGGCGAACCGATGCCAATAACATCCAACCGATGGTCGTGACGGCGAGCACGAACGCTGCTTGGTTTTGATTGCTCACAAAGCGCAAGGCCATGGCGTGAACAGCCAGCACAATGGCCGAGATGAACATCGCTGCTTCAATCCAGCCGCCTTCAAACCAGCCGCCTTTGAAGCCAACCGGTTCAAAAACCGGGGCCACCAACGCCCGGGCCTCCGCTTCAGGAGGGATTTCAGGGTATTTCGGGCCAACACCGAGCATGGTGCGCCATGGAATGAGCACGGCGCCGATGCCGACGACCAAGCTCGAAAGGGCAGCCATCGCCAACAGTTTGGAGAACTCGGTGGTGTTGAAATTGATGTTGTCGGCGTTTTGAAACGCAATGGTGTCGATGGTCAACACCACGATAACCCCAAACCACCACTGCCAAATGAGCAGGTTTCTACGGCTGCGAAAACGGTGTTCTTGCATGGCTTCGATCGATTCGTGAATGGCACGGTGCACTTCTTTTCCCTGTTCGATCGCCTCGCTTTGACCGGAATGACCTTGCATGGAAAGGTGCCATGACATCGGGCAGTACGTGAACCGCTCAAGGTCGCTCGCGCTGACAGGAAGGGCTCTACCATCGGCGTCTCTCCAAAAGCCATCGCCGCCCTCCTTCGCTTGTGGGTGGGTGGGTTTTCGTGAGGTGGATTCAATGGTCTCTCCACCCGACATGGAAGCGCCAGCCGGGTCCGCTTTTTGATACCTTTTCCCGATGCAACCACCTGAAAGCGGGTTGAAATCCACGAACGCTGCGGACGAAGCGGTTTAATATGGGGGGTCTGTGGGCGGCTTGCTGTGGTTCACCATGTCCGAAGAAACCCAACTGCTCGTGTCCGCTGAAACATACGAGGAGCACGCCGTAAACATCGGTACCCAACAGAAAAGTTCCGACATGGGTCGCTTCGTTGAGCGTGTCCGTGAAGACGGTCTCTACCTTTTGGACATCCCCACCACGGATGCTCGCATCCGCTCCATCGCCGCTCTTCTCAACACCTACGACGCCCCGTCCATCATGGTCGTCAGCGCCCGCCAGTACGGGCAGCGCCCTGCTCGGAAGTTCGCAGAAGCCATCGGTGCCCACTCCGCTGTCGGTCGCTTCATTCCCGGCTCTTTGACCAACCCGTCTCTTCGCTCCTACATTGAACCCGATATCTTGTTCGTGACCGACCCGGCCAACGATCAGCAAGCCCTTCGAGAAGCCGTCGCCACCGGTCTACCCATCATTGGTCTCGTCGATGCCAACAACCATCTGCGAAATGTGGACATCGCCCTGCCGGCCAACAACAAGGGCCGAAAGTCGCTTGCCCTCGTTTACTGGCTGCTTGCCCGAGAAGTGCTCAAAGTCCGTGGTGAGACCACTGACGAGGCCTGGGCCGCCATGGAAGACAACGATATCACGGATTGGGAATCGACCTTCTGAGCTCAACGTCCACCGGCGAGAAATCGGCTGATGGCTTCGGCCATGCCTTCGTTTGTTGACGCTTGGTGCATCAGCGTTCGGACCTTTTTCGCACCGGGCAACCCCTTCGTAAAAGCGATGGCGTGACGCTGCATCCACTTGCCTTGCAGGCCGACCGTTGCTACGGAGTGCTCAACATACCGGTCCCAACACCACCGGCGAGCAGCAAAGGACCGCCCCTCTTCATCCAATTCGTACCATTCCTCGGTGGCGTCCACCCAAGGCAGCTCGTCCTCATCCATCCAACCCAAGCCGACTTTGATGTCGGCGAAGACGCTGGGTCGGCCGATGGCTCCGCGGCCCACCATCAGCCCCGATGCCCCCGTCTGTTCAAGACAGGCAGCGGCGCTTTTGGCGTCAACCACATCCCCGTTGGCCACCACAGGAACGCTCACGGCGTCTACAGCTTCCTTGATGCTGCTCCAATCGGCCACGCCCGAGTAGCGCTGACGAAGGGTTCTGCCGTGAATGCAGAGACGTTGGGCGCCAACCTCTTCGAGCCTTTGGCAAAGCGAGGTGGCGTTGTTGTCTCCCTTTCCCGTCCCAAGGCGCATTTTTGCGGTGACGGGCAGGTCGATACGGTCAACGATCGAGGCGACCATGTTCACCAAACGGTCGGGCTCGCCCATCAACGCTGCTCCGGCACAGATGTTGGTGACTTTTGGAGCGGGGCAGCCAAAATTGAGGTCGATGATGTCGGCTGTGGGCGCCAACATTTCCGCAGCCGTGGCCATATCTCCTGGGTCACCACCGAAGATTTGGGGAATAAACGGCGATTCGCTCGGATGGGTTTCCATTCGTCGCCATGACGTTGCAGCCTCTCGGGTGAGTGCGGTTGAATTGGTGAATTCGGTGATGGTGAAGTCAGCTCCGCATTCTCGGGCCACCATGCGAAACGGAAGGTCCGTCACCCCCGACATCGGTGCGAGGAAAAGCGGGCGCTGACCGCCATCCCACGCATCTTGTTTCGCACCGATAAATGCCGTCACACGCTCACCTACGACTCATCTTTTCCCGTCATCGCTTCATCGAGCAAGGCTGCGACGCGAACCATGCGGCGAAGCACGCGGTCCAGCCGGTCCTGAACGTTGCGTTGAACGGCAGAGGGGTTTGCCCCGGCCATCCGATACCCCATGGGGAGTCGGCCTCCGAGGAGATTCAGCAGGAGCATTTGTTCCCGTGCTTCGATGGAGGCGAGATGTTCGGTGACGAGTTCAACGGTCAACGAACCGGCTTTGAGCGCCTTCAGAAAATGACCTTGCTGTTCATCGTTGAGGAGGCGTTGAAACCCTCCCTTCTTCAGCAACCAATCTTCGCCACGCCGCTGGTGCTGGGTGGTCATGGCGGTCCACAGCGCCGTGCCCAACCGGTCGGTTCGTGGGACTCGCTCCACCATGGCAGTGGCTCGAAACCGGTCAAGGATGCGACCTACACGGGCTTTTGGTCCTCCGAGCAGTTCCGCTGCCTCATCGAGGGAAAGTGGGGCGTCCCGTTCCAACAAGGTCAGAAACAATTGGACCGTGAGCGAATCGCCTGCAAGTTCCTTCCCCGGCCGTTCACCCAAGAGACCGAAGTCGTTCATCCAGTGCGAAAGTGCGGTCCCCGTCTCCTCTTCTTGCACCGGCCGATGGTCCACCAAACCCAACGCAAAGGCAACCGTGTCGTCCTGCGGCAATTCCACCGGTAAGGAGGTTGCCTCTCGCGTCCAATGCGTTTCGAGCAACGTCATCCGTTGACCCAATACCAGCAAAGCATGTTGCTGCATATGAGCTACGGCGTTGGAAATCGAACCTCCCCTCAGGTAGTATTTCCGCCAGCCTTTGCCTTCGTTGGTGTAGCCCACCAAACCCGTTTCCACCAGGCGGCCGAGATGATGGTTCAGCGCAGCGGGCATCTGAGCGAGTTCATCGGCCAGCATTTGGGCGTCCCATGCCACGTCCGGTTGGCCAAACAGGTGGTCACGCAGCAGCCGATGAACCACCCCTGCTCTGCCGTGGTCTGCGGTCGTCTCCCCGCGTTTTCGCACCAAACACAGCGTGTCCACAAGCCAAGCAACCAGTCCATCGATGTCCCGGTCAAGCGAAGGCAAGGGTTGCTCGATCAAACGCAACGAGAACATGGAAAGAAGCCGGTGACGAAGGGCTTTGAAGTTGGCGCATTAAATGCTGTCTGAGCGACAGATTTTGTATCCGCTATTCGGGTTGCGACCCTTTACCGTCGCTCATCAACATACGCGTAATCCACGTCTCGGTGGGCACGCGTGTAAATCTCCAAATCGATGTGCGGCATGAGTTCAATCCGGTCCTCACGGAGGATGCCGCGACGCCGCAGCACCTTGACGGCGCTGTGAACGGTCGCCCGCGTGCGTCCGAGGCGTCGAGCCAACTCGGCTTGTGACCGTGGAATGCCTTCTCGGTCGATGTTTTCGAGAACCATGCGTTGAACGGGCGACAAGCCGATGGGGAGTTGTTGCGCCATGCGGCCTTCCCCGACCACCGTGCTGCGAAGCACTTCAACTTGGCTCGGGCCTCCGGCAAAATAGCAGGTCCGCCCGTTGACCGGAAGAACCGTTACGGATTGCCGGCTTTGGAGCACATCGAGGTGATGGCGCAGGGTGCCGTTTGCGGTGTTCATGACGGTTTGCAGTTCTCGATAGCAAAGACCCGGGCGGGCCTCAAGCGTCTTGAGAATTCGGCGGCGAAGCGGGTGTTCGGTCGCCGCTGTGGCTTTGGTTGAAATGCCCCCAAGCGCCATCGCACCGACCGTTCCCGCCATTGACGCCAGACCGCCGGCGACGCCGACCACGCTGCTTGCTGCCCCGGCCAAACCTGCTGCGAGCCAGGGGCGCTGTCGCGTCCACTGGGCGAGAAGAGGCATGAACGCTGGTTGGTCTTCTCATCAAAGAAACCATCGCTCAAGTGCTCCCTAGAGCAGGTCCTGCGATGGTCTATTTTTTCGCTTAAATACCGTCGTAGGTGTTCCACCGTGTATGAACAACGAAGGACATTTCCGAGATTCAGAACTTGAGGCAACCTTGCAGGACGCATTGGACAACGGCCATCGCGTGTGGGTGGTGGGCGACGTTCACGGATTCCACCGGACCATGGAGGCGCTTGTTGAACAACTTGCGTTAACCCCTGAAGATTGGGTCGTGTTCTTGGGTGATTTGATCGACCGCGGACCGGATTCTCACGGTGTTGTGGCAGCCGTCAAAGCGCATCCACGCATGACCTCCGTGCTCGGCAACCACGAGGCGATGATGCTCGAACACTTCCATGCCCATCGTCTTGCAACCAACGATATGGATGTCCGACTCTGGTGGCAAAACGGTGGTTCAACCACGGTGTTTTCCTATGAACGCGCGCATCGCCAACCCGATGGGGAGGAGGATGAAGCCGCCATGTACGCCACGGTGGACGACCATCTCCAGTGGCTTGAATCGTTGCCAACGCACATCGTGCTCGATGCTTGGCGTTTGGTGCATGCAGGATACGATCCAAATCAGAATCTTGACGAGCAATCCCACGACGAGTACCTGTGGATACGCAACCCGTTCCACCGTGCCGAAGTTCCTGTAGACGGGCAACGCACGGTGGTGTTTGGCCATACGCCAACCGTTTCCCTTCCGGGGCATTCCCCCGCCGACTGGGGGAAGGTTTGGAGCAGCCCTGTCACGTTGGAGGACGGACGCAGTGCTGCGCTGGGTTTGGACACCTGCGTCTACCATCGGCAAAACGGGCCGAAAGTGCTCACGGCGTACGATTTGCAAACGAGTACGGTCGTTCAGCAGGCTCGAATCGAGCGATGATCAGGCCGATTGGACCGAACCTGCAGAAATTTTCAGGTGGGCGACCAGCGGCGAGAGCAATCGGCCGCAGGTCGTGCCGTGCGGGCTCAATTCGTAACTCACTTTGACGGGAGGCCCGTCGTTTACCGTGCGCAAGACCAAGCCTTCCTCTGCGAGAAAGCGGAGCTTGTCGGAGAGCGTTCTGCTTGAGATGCCGGTGAGCATGGTTTTCATCTCGTTGAATCGGCGTGGACCGGTGATGTAGAGGGTCGCAAGAATCTCGATCGTCCATCTGGAGCCAAAGACATGAAGCGCTTCCACGGCGGCTTCGACCTCCCACTCAGCGTTGTAAGGACCTTGATTGGTGAACTTGCTCAAGCGTTGCCTGATGTGGGCCCCTTCAGAAATGGTTTGCTCAATTCCGTTTTCGACCGCCTGAAAATCTTCGCTTGGCAGTTTCATCGGTGGTGTCGGCATGTTGCGTCAAAGTGGCCGAGCGGTTCAGACTACTTGATGTCTTTTCCACACCAAATTGACCGTTCTTGCGAACCTGTCCTCATGCGGTTTGAGAGGTGCTTGCTTGAAGAAGAGGCTCGCCTTCCGAAGGGCATGGGAACCGATTCACCCGGGTCGTCGTCCCCTCGTATTCTGCTGGTTCGCGGGGGGGTTCTCACCCCGCTTTCGGGACTTGGCGGGGCGTTTCATGACCTCCGAACGGCGCTTGAAGAAGGGCGCTTCGGTTCGTGGTCTTCTGCGGGCGTAGAAGAGTATGATTTGGGAGAGAACCCGTCCGCCTTCTCCAGGCTGTGGACGCGCTGGTCAAGCCATCCCCGCAGCGTGAAAGCCACGATTGAGAACCTTCATCGAGAGCAGGCGCTCAATCTGGTTCTTGTCAGTGACCAAGAACAAGCTCATCTCGTTCCAAAGACATCCGCAGTTCCCGTTGTGGTTTACGTGCACGACTTTTTCCATCTTTTCCCCTCCACGGTCACGCTCTCGGGTCAAATCGTCGAGGTCGGTGAACAATCGCCCACGTTGGTGCGAAAGCGAGACCTTCGCCGATTGCTGAAGGGCTTGCATCGAGCGGACGCCTTCATTTGCAACACCGAGGCGACCGCCTCCGTGTGCAGAGAGCACTTTCCCAACACGCCGCTCTACCGGATCCCCTACGCATTGGACATGGCCTCGTACGCCCCTCCCCAACCGCTTCCTCGGCCACCGGAACCGCTTGCAAACGCTGCTTGTCACCTGCTCGTTGTTGGAAGCCATGATCCTCGCAAGAGGCTGGCGTTCCTCATGGAGGTGCTCGCTGGTCTCGACGAGGCCGTGGCCAGCGACATCAACGTGCATCACATCGGGGGCGACGCCTCACCAGCGGGACATCCTTCCGCCACCACGCTCGCAGCGCAGCACGGCGTGAACTGGCATCACGTGGGCTCCAACATCAGCGATGACGTTCTCAACGCGTACCGTTGGAACTGTGAAGCCTTGCTCTTTCCTTCCGCCGCAGAAGGGTTTGGTTATCCGCCGGTGGAGTCCATGGCGGCAGGACAACCGGTGCTGGCGTCAGACCGCCCCGCTCACAACGAACTCATGCCCGAAAACACCTGCCTTCCGGCCGAGGACATGACGGCGTGGCGCAACGCCATCGTCGAGGTGCACCGGGCCTGGAAGGCTCGCGAGGGCGCTGCGAGGATTCCCTCGGTTGAGTTGATGAAGCACGTTTCCTTTTTGGCTCCCGACCGGTTTTACCGGGACATGGCAAAGGCTTGGGATGAAATCTCCTCATCTTGAGGCTCCAAATCCTTCATGAGCGGCTCTTGAGTCCGACCTAACATGACAGCACCAATCCAACGCGTGGCCGTCGTCGGCGCAGGTAACATGGGCTCCGGCATTGCGCAAAAAAGCGCTCAGGAAGAATTTGATGTTCAGATGGTCGACCGCGAACGCCAATGGGTTGAGCGGGGTCAATCAATCATCACCAACTTCCTCGAAGAGGCCGTTGAACGACGAATTTTCTCTCCAGCACAAGTTGAGGCGATCCAAGGGCGCATCACCGGCGTCGTCGGCGTTGAGAACACGGCGGCCGACACCGACCTTGTGATTGAAGCGGTGTTCGAGGACTTTGACGTGAAGACCGCCGTTTTCACGGCGCTTGACGGAGCTTGCGGCGAGCAGACCGTTTTGGCCTCCAACACCTCCTCCCTGTCCGTGAATGCATTGGCGGAGGCAACGGGGCGACCGGACCGATTTGTTGGCCTCCATTTCTTCTACCACCCTGCCAAGAACCGTTTGGTCGAAGTCATCCCGGCCCAAGCCTCGAGTCAAGCCACCATCGATAAGGTGGTGCAATACTGCAAAATGTTGGGCAAAGTCGTCATCGTTTGCGCTGACCGCCCCGGCTTTGTCGTGAACCGCTTCTTCGTTCCTTGGCTCAACGAAGCCTGCTTGTTGCTTGAAGAGGGGGCTGCAAATGCGGCCCAAATCGATGCCATTGCGTGCAAAGCGTTCCGCATTGGGTTGGGACCTTTCGGTTTGATGAACCTCACCGGCCCTCCCATCGCTTTGCATTCGACCGATTATTTGGCCGAGCAACTCAACACCCCCCGCTACACGGGGGCTGCAAATCTCCGTGCTCTGGTTGAAGCGAACGAACAGTGGGACGTCTCCGAAGACGATGCGTACACCGATGAGCAGTACACCACAGTCTCCGAACGCCTGCTCGGCGTTGTCTTCGGCGTTGCCGCTCAAATTGTTGAGGAAGACATCTGCAGCATGGAAGACGTTGATCGAGGGGCGAAGGTGGGCCTGCGTTGGGCTCGCGGTCCGTTTGAGATGATGAACCGAATCGGCGTTGATGAAGCGTGTCGCATGGCCGCTGCTTATGCAAGCCTCGCCGGGAAGGGCTGGGCCGTCCCCGCCTTTTTCAACCAACAAGGCTCAAAAGAATGGAATTTTTCCTATGTTGATACGGTCGTGAGCAACGGCGTCGCCACCATCACCATCAACCGACCCGAAGCGATGAACGCCCTCAACGTCACCGTGGTGAACCAATTAACCGAGGCTGTCGCAGCAGCGAACACCAACGATTCGGTCCACACCGTGGTGCTGGACGGTGCCGGGAAAGCCTTCGTCGCCGGTGCGGATGTCAAGTTCTTTGTTGACAAGATTCGTGCAGACGCCATCCCCGACATCTACGATTTTACCGCTGAAGGACACGCCTTGCTCGAGGCGTTGGAACATTCCCCGAAGACCACCGTGGCCCTCACCACCGGTCTGGCCTTGGGCGGTGGCCTTGAACTTGCGTTGGCTTGCGATTACCGCATCGGAACCCGGCGTACGCAATTCCGATTCCCGGAAACCTCCATCGGCATCTACCCCGGTTTGGGAGGCTCTCAACGTCCAGCCCGTATTTGCGGCATTCCTGCCGCCCGCTGGGCCGTCCTCGCCGGGAATTTCATGGACGCACAGACGGCCACCGATTTGGGACTGGTGACGCATTTGGTTGATGTTGCGGCCGTGGATGCTTGCATCGCTGAACTGGCACAAGCCGGTAAACCCGAGAACAAATACCCGGGTGAACCGGCCAATCCAAATTCTCCCGTTGTTGCCTTTGCTTCCTCCTTCTTCAACGACACCAACATGAGCGTTCTGATGGAGGGAGGATGCCCCGAGGGCTTCAATCCCGAAGAGAAGGGCGTTGCTCGGCAGATCAAGAGCCTCTCTTTCACCGCCCCTATCGGCTTGCGAATGGCGAGCGATCTCATCGATGCTACGGCCAAGACCTCCCTCAAGGAAGGCCTTCAATTGGAATTGGACGGTTTGCACACCATCTTCGCCACCAAGGACGCACTCGAAGGGCTTTCTGCTCTGATTGAAAACCGTCGGCCAACCTATCAAAACCAATGAACAGCGTCGAATGCAGGGCTTCAGGCCCAGCGGTCGGCAAGATCGTTCATGGCTCCAACGAGTTGAGCGATATCGATGTTTTCGCCGCTTTCCTGCGCCATGCGGAGCCGGTTCGTCACGGCCTCAACCGTTTCCTCGGTCGGGACGCTGCCGGTGAGTTCTTCGATCACGTCGGCGATGCTTCGTCCGTGACCGTTCATAATGGCCAAGATGGCCTTGATGCGTTCTTCGTCGTCTTTTGGGCTTCGTGCGGTC
>JAUREJ010000012.1 GCA_030827475.1 Candidatus Poseidonia sp. | reverse complement strand
CCAATGCGAAGCTTGAGTCGGTCGTAGTTTTCAACGATGGCAGCGATGTCCGCTTTTCCAATCATGGGTTCACTTCCAGTCTTCGCTCCGTCATGAGGGTCTTTGATGTGTTCGCACGGTGCGAATCAATCAAACCGCTGAAGTTGCATGACTTCTTCCGTAGAAAGCGTCTCTCCGGCCAATAATTTTGCCATCAAGTCCTGCGTTTCGTCGCTTGCAGCTGGTCGCTGACCGTCACCGGCACTTGCACTGCGCATGGCGCGAAGAATATCCTGAATCGAGTGAAGGCAACGGAGCGAAACGATGTACATGCTGTGCTCCTTGTCCGCTTCCTTCTTCGAGGTTCGCAAGCGGCGATGAGCAGCCTCGGCCTTCTCTCGTTGCTTGTCAACCTCCGCATTCCACTCGATCATCAAGTCGTGAGCACTCTGTGCCGCTTCAGCGGCTTCCTTCACTGCGTTGTGGGCCGCTTCTTGAGCAGCGACAGCGGTTCGCAGTTCCGTGCTTCCCTCAGCGGCTTCGACGTTTTTTTCTTCAGCCTTCAATCGCTTGAGGTCTGCGCTGAGTTCCTTCATTTTCTTGAAATAGGCAGGTTCGGCCTTCTTACCGGAGTGTTTGCCTTCGTTGAATTCTCGCTCCAGGCGTTCCATGGTTCGGGTGACCGATTGAACGGTCTTTGGTCGGATGGGGCGGCCTCGTTTGTCGAGTTCGGGCGTCTTTTCGGGAAGGGTTGAGCGGATGGACTCCTTGGCCTCCTTCACCTCTTGATTCGCCTCGTCTCGTTGCTTCTTCGCCTCGCGCACCATTTCGTTCATTTGGTCACGGAGATCGCGTTGCTCACGAACCTGGACGATGAGTTCGCGAACTTCGTTGTTGAGTTCGTTTCGAGTGGTGGTGAATTCTTTGGTTTTCTCGTTCCAATCGTCCCGCTGTTCACGATGCTGCGTTGCCTTTTTGTCAACCATCTTGCGCCGTTCTTCGAGAAGATCTTTGAGTTCTGCCATTCTTCATCTCACCTGGTCTGGGGAGGATTCCCATCCACCCGCATGCAACCGACCAACCTCCCCCATTTAATCCTTCATGGGCGTCATTGCGTGCTTCAAGCATCCATATTTGCCTCGTCGGCGCTTAATTTGTTCAGGGCTATGCGCAGGGATCCTAGATTGGTCTCTCGCTGGGCTTTGAGGATCAAAACCCCAATCTGGAGCGTACGGAGGAGAACGAATCCCTGTTCCTGAACGAGCGTTACGGTTTGTACCTCGCTGGCGTTTCGGGCGAGGGCGAGCCAATCTTGGACGGCATGGCTTGCCGGTTGTGAGTTGGCCGATTGCTTGCTGTAGAGGACAAAACCGTCCTTTTCGACCAACCACGCGTCCGTGATGCCGCGCTGCGAGACCACCCCTGCAAGCAAACGCTCAATCATGAAGAAAACTCGCCCGTTGGGGTGCATAAGGCTTGGGCTCTGCCGGTGAAGGAAGCGGGCCTTGCATCATGTAACCCAAACCCGATTGATAGTACCCCTCAAGGGCGGTCTGGATGGTCAACCCTCTCGCTTTGTAGAAGCGTTGGGCTCCAACGTTTTCGGCTTTGACTTCCAGTTGGACCCTTCGGTAGCCGTTTTCCCAAGCGGCGCGTGTAAACAATCCCCAGGCTTCCCCCCCCCAACCTTGTCCTTGAACAGCTTTGTCAATGGCGAACGCGGCTACGCGAACGATGTCATCTTTGAAGTGGGTCGCCCAAAGCAGTCCCTGAATTCGGTTCGGATGCGAGGATGCAGGGTCCACCAGGACCAAGTTTCCTCCCCACGCTGGGATGGGGAGGTGGCGAACCGAGGCCTCACTGTACCGCTCTCCGGTTTCGTTGAGAAACAGCGCCAAGACGCGCTCAACGGCCGTGGGGCTCAGGTCAAGAGGGGTTGTCCCTTTCTCCCATTGCAACATGTTGACCTCTCCGGTTAGTCGACGTTGTTCTGTCGCCGCCTACCACGCATCGGCTCGGCTCTGCGCATGGAGGAAGTTCGGCGCTTTTTTCGGGCGGGTGTCGGCGATTTTGTGTCCTCGAAATTGGTAAGTCCGCCGTGCTCCAGCATTGCAGCAAATTCTTCTATAGAAAGGGAATTTCCTGCCGCCAACCGAAGCGTGAATTCCTCCACCTGTTCGGGGACGGGCTGTGGATTGGCCCCCGGAATCCCTTTCAGAAACGCCCGCAAACGACCTGCTTCACGTCGAAGAGGATGACTTTCCTCACTGTTTTTCGTGAGTCGTTGGCTGAATTTCCGGTCCTCTCGATTGATGGCTTTCACGGTTTCCAAAAGGGATTTGCGAGCTTCATCCAATTCGCGGTGAAGGCCTCGGTGTTCGTCGTATACCTTGACCATGGCTTGCATTTCAAAAAATCTCGAAAACATTTCGATCTCCGCTGCGAGGTGGGGGGATTCGGAGGCTTGTGCAGGTGCAGTGAGTCGTTGGTGAAAAGATTGCATGGCTTGCACCAAGCGGTGACGAGGGACGGCGAGTCTTGAAGCAAGTTCGTCACGCAACAAGAGCAGGCGATCAAATTCGTTTTTTTCTGCAATTGCCTGAATTAAATTGGCGTACGCTTCTGGCTGCTCAATGACCGGAGGCTGCTGGATTTTGTTCACTGCGAATTTGATGACCTCTGACCGGATTTTTTTGTCGATGTACATTTGTTGTCGTTCCGCGTCAAGCCGGTTGACTTCTGCAATGGTGGATGCATAGGTCGCCTCAACCGTTTCACGTGGTTGGCCTGCGAGGTCTTGGTGGAACCGGTTTGTCATACGTCGTCCACCTCAGTCTTCTTTCGGAGTGCATAACTGGATGCTCCTCCTTGTTCGACACGTTGAGCGTCCTCAAGGAGGTGGCCCCACCCACCTGCTTCCATTTCTTTCCAAAATGCGAGGGCTTCTTCGGTATCCTCCACGGCATGTCGAACCGACCATAAGCGGGATACGGTTCTTCGGCGAAAGGTCTCGTTTTCATCGAGTTGATCGGAGAGGTCTTCATCCGCTTCGCTCTTTTCATTCACGGCTTTTGCAAGTGAATAGGCTCGGTCGTTTTCTTCTGAGCGACGTTCGAGCTCTTTTGGAAGGGAAGATGCGAGCGTTTGACGTCGTCGGACAATCGCCTTGACCAAGGCTTCCGGGGTGACGTTCAAGAGGTCCTCGGTTTGCATCGTCTCGGCGGTGTTCTTCAACGTAAAAGAACCAAACCCTCGCCGGGGCTGGTAACGAGAAGGTGAAGAACCACGGGACACACGCAGTAGCATGCGGGACGGAAAGCGCCGGAAATCGGTAATTTCCTTGCTCGTCCTCGTGCTTTTGCTGACCCCGCTTCCCACTGCGCATGCACAGGGGGGGAACGTCCTGATTCAGGATGCGTCTGTTGGTTTGGAGAACTATTCTACCCACCTCAACAGCAGCCTCAATTTTACTTTTGAAGTCCACGAGTTGAGCGGACAAAGCAGCAATGTCTCGGCCGAGGTTCTGCTTCAATCGCCTGAAGGTGTTGTCCTTTCCAACTCTACGATGAACGTTCCAACTTTGAGCGGCTTTGAGCAGGCAAACTTGACCGCCAGCATCGACGGTTTGCCCTTTGGTTTTAGCCACATCACGGTGACGCTCACAGGGGATGTTGGCGAAAACACATCGTCCCATGTAACCTCCTTCACACGGATCATTCAACGCTTGCGTCCGCTGAACGTCTCGTTTGGAGGCAGTTCCAGCGTTTTCGCCGATGCAGTTCATGAAAACGGAACCTTGGTGGGGAACACCACGCTTTCAGACGGCGACTTCGTTCGGTTTGAATCCCCTATCATCAACCAAGGCGATGTGAATTGGAGCGGCCAAGTTTCCCTTCACCTTGTCAACGGGGGATTTGAAGCAAACCTCACGAATTTTGATGTCTCGGTGGCTGCAAGCGATTCCGTTCAGATGGTGTTCTATCCGAACATCACGCTGGTTGAGGGAACTCTCTCGTGGGAACTCAGCCTCTCCGGAAATCTCAGCTCGGCAGGAGGGGTTCATGCTCTCTCCGGTTCATTTCCGGTCGGTCCACCCCCGCTCCCGGAGCTCTCAATTGCTTTCGCCTCCAACGTTGATGACGTTGCATCCGGTGATGAGTTAACCGTCGTTCTCACGGTTTGGAACAACGGTACGGACGATTTTAACGGGCGCATCGTTTGTTTTGAAGACGGCAACCAACGACTGAACGCGTCAATGGAAGTCTTGGTCGGAGAAAACCGGACCTCGAGTCTGCTCCTCACGGCCAAGCCCATGGTTTTGCAGTGTGACACCGAAGGTCAACGGGTCAGCGAACTCTCCATGTTGCCTTCCTCACTCATCATCGATCTTCCCTCAGCGATCTTTGAGGCAGCAGGGTCTCCTTCACCTTCATTTTCTGGAGGCCCGTGGCATAACGGTGACAATTTGCACGGAAACATGTTGCTCCGAAACACGGGCGCTCTTGACGGCAAGGTTCGTCTTGGTTTTACCATCGATGGCATTGCTTATTCCGGCGAGTGGGTCAACCTTGCTGAAGGCGCTGCCGGAGAAGTCAGTGCGATTGCACCGTTTCTTGATGTCGGCGAGACAGAAGTTCTTTGGTGGTTGGAAAGTGATGATGGTCTCATTGAAGGAATCTCATCCGGTGACGCAAGTTTCTCCATTGCTCCAAAGCAATCCGTGACGCTCACCATCACCGACGTCAAACGAAGCAACGATGGAAGTGTTGAAGCATTCCTCACCGTTGAACTCGATGAAGGCCGGGCTCGTGAAGTGTTGCTTCGCACGGGCTACGAAACCGGGGATGCCACGGTTTTCCTGCGCGAACAAGTCGTGATGTTGGAGCCGGGAATTTTGAATCAATCCCTGTCGTTTGGTGAAATAAATGGCGAACAACTCGTCGCTTCTGTGACGGCAGTTGACTGGAGCATCGGCCCGGGCCGGTTGTCGGTCACCTCAACGGTGCCTTCGGAAATGACGGAATTTTGGATGACGTTCGACCCCGTTACCGATCCGTTGCGACCCTTGGTGGGCGATCTTGTCTCCGTCAAGGTGACGTTCTCTCAATCCGGACCACAGAGCGAAGAACGAGGTGAACTTTGGCTGGTGGACGCCTACGGTTCGCTGCTGTCGAGAACAACTTCGCCGGTTTGGGGAGGGGGTTCTGAAACTTCCATGACGCTGGATGTGACCTGGCCAAAAGGCTCAACCGTTGCTCTTCGCGCTGTTTGGAGCATCGATGGAGAAAGCGTGACTGAGGAGGTGAGCTACATCTCGGGTCAACCTGTCGTCGAATCCGAGGTTCAATGGCCGATTGGAGCCATGGCTTTGGGCATCGCATTGGGTGCGGCTTTGGTTTTGGGCGCCCGTCTTCGCTTCAGGTCTGAGCCATCCACGAAACCCCAAAAATCACCCTCTGCCTCTTCTCGGGTACCTCCCACGCCAGCGACGAAGGACGAGAAACGGGAAATCTCCTGCCCTTCTTGTGATCGGAGGCTCCGCGTTCCTGTCGCTTACAGCGGTTCAGTGGGTTGTCCAGATTGTTCAACGAAGTTCCCTGTTTCCGCCGAACCAACGCCCCCTGAGCCGGCTCAAAACACCACCTTTGAGTCGACCTCCGATGAGGTGAATGAAGAGGAGGTACCCGCGACGAAGAAGGAAAAAAACGACGGGAAAGTCGAACTCAGTTGTCCGGATTGCGACCAAACCCTTCGCATACCGGCGTCGTATCGCGGTTCGGTTCGTTGTCCAGCCTGCACAAAAATCTTCAAAGCAGGTGAGGGTTTCACTTTGATTGAGTAGGTGGCGCCATGGTCGGTCATTTTCAAGAGTTTGAAGATGAATACCTTGAGACGATGTACGAATTTCACGAAGTCGAACCGTTGGGAATTGTTCGGACGGGTGACCTTGCTGCCCGACTTCGTGTCAGCCCTGCTTCAGCGACTGAAATGGTCCAGCGTCTTGCTTCGAGAGGGCTCTTGGAATACATTCCCTACAAAGGTGCACGGCTGACCGACGAAGGTCTGGTTCACGGACAGAAAATGAAGCGCCGCCATCGCTTAGCAGAAGTGCTTCTTGAACATCTTCCCTACGAAGGCAACGCTCACGAGACCGCGTGCCGACTTGAACATGCGATCGACGACGACATGGAGGTGGCCCTCTCTCGGCTGGTCGGTGCGGATGCCCTTGACCCCAGCGGCCGTCCAATTCCGCCACCCACAGAAGACATCGAAACAAGACTCAAGGGAAGCGGTCGAACGGTTTCGCTTCTGGAAATGCAAGACGGTGAATCGGGTCATCTGGTTGGCATGCTCCTGCCAGTTGATGCGAAGGAAGGGTTGGATGCTGCAGGATGCACGCTCGGGTCGCACCTTTCCAAGAGCGGTGAGCACCTTTTGACATCCGCCGGTGATGTCTTGTCCATATCGGACGATTGGCTTCGGGCCGTTTTTATCAGCGTGGAAGAAAATACAACGTGAACCCTTTAGGTGTGAGGAAATCATCCCGGTATCATGGCTGGGGATGAACCTGGGGTGGAAGAACCCACACCTGCCGAACAAGCCTCTGGATTTGGTTTCCGTCTTTCGGAATCCATCGTTCACGCTATCGACCGACAAATTGTCAGTTCAGGCTTGCGGCTGATCATGTTTCTGCCAGCGTTTGCCACGCTGACGTATTTCTCAAGTTGGGCGTTTTCAGCAACCTCACCATCGTTTTGGCTTGACAACATTGAACCAAACCTCGGCATGACCTTCTCGACGTTCAATGCGAGCCTGACGTTCGTGGTGGTCCTCGGTTACATCCTCGCCGTTGGATTTCACCGTTATCGGGTTGGCATATCCCTCGGCACCTTCCATCAGAGGGTCGAACAATCAAACGATGAACACCGTTCGGTCCAATCCCTTCAGGGCTACGACGGTTTGTTGTATCAACTGCAGACGTCCATGGCTCATCACACCAAATCGCTGATTTTCGCCCTTCTCGCTGCGTTGATGTTGGTCGCAGTCCTATGGTACGGGACGAGTTCGGATTACGGTGCGTTGTTCCTCTTGGCTTCCGTATCGTTCCTTATTCTCTCAGTCGGCCAGCACCTGCCAACGCGTTCCACCCCGTTCAACATGGTTGAACAAACCGGACTTCTCTCCGCCTACAATCCACCTGTGCACCCTTCAACCCTCAACATGGTGTTCAATGACCTCATCAAGACACACATGGACCCCCTGCTTCGGGCGGAATATGACGATTACGTCAAGCATCTTGAAGTCGGTTTCAAACACACCGTGAACCGTCATTTCGCCCATGAAAAATTCCTGATGACCCTCTACCGGCATGCGACAGGGTTGGACCGAAAAACCCTCGAGTCCGAGTTGAGTGAAATCTTGGAAAAAGAGGGTATGGATTTCGTCTTCAACCACGAAGTCTTCACGCTCGAGGCATGGTTGGTGTTGATTGGAACCATCAGTCAGCGTTGCCCTGCGTTTTTCCGAATGGTTGACCGCCTCAAGCAAGACATGGAAAGCGGGAGAAGGCCAGCAATGAAAGACCTGATTTTTGAAGTTGACATGGAAAACGTCGTAACGGAGAAAGCGAACCTTTTCACGTTGTTCCACAACCTTTCAAACGAGACCAAAACCGTGGTTTTCCGAGTTCAAACTCCCAATTTCGAACCGAAGGATTTGGCTTTGACGTATCGACTGGAACCGGGTGAAAAGCACTGGTGGTCGAGCGAAGCGCTCCCGTTAGCTGCGAAAGGCGACGAAGACGTGTTGGGGAAAATGTCAGGTTTGCTCAAGGACAGCACGGTGTCCTGGCAGACGTTGATCCCCACCACCAACGGGGATGCAACCGTTTCCGTCCGCCTCGAGGAGACGAACGGTGAACTCCTGCTCGGTCGTCAAATCAACGTTCGCGTTCGGTCTGAATTCCGACAGTGGCTTCGCACGACCGGTTCATACGTCGCCTATCTCTTTGGTGGATTCGGGGTCTTCCTCGCTTTTACATTCCTTCTTGTCGAGGTCTTTGGCGGCATAGCCGCCTGATGTCCGCTTCACCTCTGAGCCATAGACTTGAAATGGTGTAGGTGGTGGACAAGGACATGCGCGGATTCCCCAACGACGGTGAGAAGAACCCCGACGCGGACCAACTCGAAGAACTCCGGTCCATGGAAGCAAGGGTTCGAAAAATGCGCGATAATCGCAATTCGCTCCGAGAACAAGGAAAGGCGCTCGCAAAGAAACGCGATGCTGTTCAAGAACAATACCGAGAACATCGGGAAAAAATTCAGGAGATGAAAGCTGAACTTGAAGCGATCCAAGCTGAACGCAACATGTTTCGGGCGAAGCGTGACGCCATCAACGCTCAACTCAAAGATTTATTTTCGCAAGCAAAAGGCCGAAGAGGTGAGCACGGCGAGCGGAAATCTGCGACGGCAGAATACTCCCAGCTCATGAGCCAAATCAACAACCTCGAGGAGCAATTTGAGACCACCTCCTCAAGCACGAAGAAGGAAAAGGAAACCATGGAGCGAATCAAGCGGATGAAGAACCGTGTTCGGGAATTGGAGCCTGAAGTTGAGAAATTCGAGATGGTTGCCGTTGACCTCTCCAACATCGACGAGGCCATCAACACCCTCAAGGCTGAATCGGACGATGCCCACAACAATTTCGTTGACGCTCTCAAGCGTGCCGATGAAAAGTGGAACGAGTTCAAGGAGCTCCTCAACCATCGTGATTTCCTTAAGGCAGAAGGCGACCGGCATCATTCCGAATCCGTTGAGTTCCACGAGAAAGCCAACGCGATCCACGATAAAATTGACCAGTTGATGGTCGATGTCAACAAAGTTCGAGAGCAGTTGAACATGGCCATAGAGGAGCGAAAATCCTGGCTGACCGATCACAACCAGGCCGTCAAAGCTCAAATGAAATCCGGTGCGGAATCCGATGAAGTCGCCGATATGCTGGTGAATACCCTTCTGAACAACGGTGAACTTGTGTTCGGTGGTGTTGGTCGCGATGATGCGTCAAACAACCCGACGGCCCGACAGGCTGGTTCTTCCAAAAAGAAGAACATGCGCCGGATGGGACCGATTCGCCGCAAATGAGGAAGTCCAATGTTGGGCATCATCATGGCCGGTGGCCAAGGAACACGCCTTCAACCCCTCACCGATACCCGCCCCAAACCCATGGTTGAGGTCCTTGGGAGGCCGGTGATTGATTTTGTCAAAGAGGCCATGCTCGCCGCAGGCATCACCGAAATCGTTGTGACCACAGGTTATCGAGGAGAACAACTCGGCCAACACGTGGACGGATGGAACGACCCCGCAAACGGCATCCAAGCACGCATCAACCAAGAGGCGGTGCCGATGGGAACCGCTGGGAGTGTGGGATTGCTGCGGGAACACATCACCGACACCTGCATCGTTGGTTCCGGAGATGGAATCGCCTCCTTCGACATCGCTGCATTGCTGCAAGCTCATCGGGACAACGGTGCAAAGGTGACCATGGCGTTGTGGGAAGTTGAGGACCCTACTGAATTTGGAATCGTTGGACTCGGTTCAACGCCCAACGGTACGGTAGACAGTTCGCTTCGCTCGGGTTTCATTCGCCGGTTCAAGGAAAAGCCGACCGTTGAAGAAGCCTTCAGCAACGTCATCAATGCAGGTTTGTACATCCTTGAACCCGAAGTTTTTGATCACATTCCATCGGGTGAGAAATTTGACTTTAGCAAACAACTTTTTCCGAAACTGTTGGAATTGGATTGGCCCATGTACGCCAGCACCATCGATGGTGTTTGGTTCGATGTCGGCCTTCCCTCCGAACTGTTGAGGGCCCAAACCACCCTGCTCACCAACGGCCATGAATTGCCTTACACCCTCCCCGAAACCTATGTGCTAAGGGACGGGTGTTTGGTTTCCAACACGGCAGCCGTTGCCGGTCGAGTTTCGGATTCGGTGGTCGGTAAGAACGTGAACCTCGGCTTGACCTCGGTCCTCGAAGGTTCTCTGGTCATGGACGGTTGTGTGCTTGACGAGGGCGCCGTTGTTATTGACTCGGTCCTTGGTCGAGGTGTTCAAGTTCAAGCCAATGCTCGCCTTGAACGATGCGTGGTTGGCGACGGTGCAAGCATTGGCGCTGGTGAAATTCTTACCGACTCAAAAATCCGCTGAGATGATGAGGTCGCAAGAGTGAGGCTCATAAAGGAAGGGCGTTCGCCCCACCTTGATTTTGATGACTGATTCGCCAAAGCGCAGTTATGACCGAACTTGGGAAGAAATTGAAGACATGCTCAACCAGGCCACGGTCAAGATGAACCAGTGGAAAGAATGGTACAATGCGTGCAAGGACGAAGGAGATAAAGAAGGTATGAAAGAAGCCGCACGAAATCACAAGGCGCTGGAAGGCGTGGTGAAGACGCTGAAGTGGACACTGGGTGAGGAAGACATCAGCGATCCGTTGAACTGATCACCAGCCGCGCTGGTCCAAGCGAACTTCGAGGGTTTCCAATTCATCCCCCTTCATCGGTTCGCCTTGCATCATGGCCATGGCTTCAGCCACTTTGCTCGCATCTTCATAGTGAGCCGTCGCCATGACGATAGCGTCCGCCATGGTCTTGGGGTCGGAGGACTTGAAAATCCCGGATCCAACGAAGATCCCGTCCATGCCCATTTGCATCATCAAGGAGGCGTCGGCGGGTGTTGCGATACCGCCCGCTGAAAACGTCACGACAGGAAGTCGGCCCAACCGGTGGACGTCGTCCAAAACAGATCGTACCCCAGCGTGCATGTCATCATCGATGGCCCCAAAGGGTGTGACGTCGTAAGTGCCGGGGAGTTCGGAGGTTGAGGCAAGAACTCGGTAACGGTCCATGATCTTCTCGGTCGCCAAATCGAGGCCATGGTCGTCAAGCGATTGGATTTGGTGGATTTCTTGGTCAATGAGCCGAGCATGCGTGACGGCTGCGACGACATTCCCCGTCCCAGCTTCGCCCTTGGTTCGTATCATGGCGGCGCCTTCCCAAATGCGCCGAACCGCTTCACCAAGTCCGGTAGCACCGCACACGAAAGGAATGGCGTAATCGTGTTTATTGATGTGGAAGAACGGGTCTGCGGGTGTGAGCACTTCGCTTTCATCGACCATGTCGACACCCATCGCTTCAAGGATGCGTGCCTCGCCGTCATGCCCAATTCGAGATTTAGCCATGACCGGGATGGACGTGCAGTCGAGGATGCCCTGAATCATGTCAGGGTGGCTCATTCGTGCAACACCGCCGGCCTTTCTGATGTCCGCAGGGACTCGCTCAAGGGCCATGACGGCAACTGCACCGGCGTCTTCAGCAACGGCGGCTTGTTCGGGGTTGACGACGTCCATAATGACGCCTCCTTGCTGCATCCGGGCGAAGCCGCGCTTCACCAAATCGCTGCCTTTTCGAAATTGGGAGATGTCGGTGTTCATGTTGATTCAAATCCTTAATTTCAAGCGTCTCTTAAGACGCTTGGTTCTTCCCCGTAACGTGCAATCTTCAATCCGAAGCAAGAACCGGAGAGTCGCCTTCGGCGATTTCAGCGCCGACGGATTCCTCAGCGTTGCGGTCAATCCAGGCTTCCTCGCCATCGGGCACATCGGTGTCGGCGAAAATGGCCTCAACAGGACACTCGGGAATACATGCGCCACAATCGATGCATTCATCTGGGTCAATGACGAGATAAGTTTCTGCTTCCCTGAAAGCTTCCACAGGGCAGACAGCAACGCATTCTTGGTACTTATGATCAACGCAGGCAGAAGTGACAACGTGGGGCATGGTGGTTCCTCGTGACGACGACACTGGATGCTCTACTTAACCTCTTGTCAAGGCAATGCTTCGTCTTGAGTCTGCTTGTAGTTGGTTAGAGATGTCGTCGAGAACGGGATGCTAGAGCGACTCCAAGACCGACGATGAGCACGAGGGTCGTCCAGAAGGTAAGGCTGGTACCAAGGCCTTCTCCAGTGCCCACAGTGTTTCTTTCGATGCTCGTGTTTCCATCCAACGTGTCGTTGCTCCCAAGGTTTGTCTCATCTGTCCCGTGGGGTGATTCGTCGCAAGCGTTGGGAGTACCGTCCTCATCATCGTCGACGGTGTCGTCACCATCGGGGCATGCATCGCTTTCGTCGGGAACTCCGTCGTTGTCGCTGTCGATTCGTTCATCGCATCTATCGGGGACGCCGTCGCTGTCCACATCCACCTTGTCGTCTTCCCCGTTGCATTGGTCCAGGTCGTCTGCAACGCCGTCGTTATCGCTGTCAACCAAATCATCGCACGGCTCGGGAACCCCGTCAACGTCTGCATCAACGCTGTCGTCGTGCCCCTGGCAAGCATCTTCCTCGTCTGGTACGCCGTCGTCATCGCTGTCGACAAAGGCGTCACACGCATCCGGGACATCATCCAGGTCAACATCGACGGTATCGTCACCCGTTGGGCATCGGTCGTAGGGGTCGGTGACCCCGTCTGCGTCGGTGTCGTCAACGCAACCGTCGCCGTTTCGATCCCACCCCCAAGCCACCTCCGTGGGACAGAGGTCCTGCCAGTTTTCCACATACTCCAGAGGGGTGAGTGTTCGGTTGAGCAGAGCGGGGTGTGTGGCCGAGATATGGTGTGCTTTGAACACGGCGTTGGCTGTTGTGCCAGCACGTTGCCCTGGGGGAACCGGTTCGCTTTGGTTGTACGGACCGTTCGGCCCGACAGGATTGATGTAGGTCCAAACAACTTCACCGCTTGAATCAACTTCGAGCAAGGTCCCTTTGGTGCCGTGCGTCACCACCATGTTTCCGTTCGGCAGCATGTCAACCCCTGAAATGGACCCTGAATACATCACCTCACCGAGGTTCCAGGACCAGTCGGGTGCATTGGGTCCGTAGGTTCCGTTGCTTTGGATGGTGTAGTTTCCCGATTCGTCCGTTGGGGGTGACAGGATTTCGACCGAAGAATACGAAGGGTATCGGTCGTTTCCGTTGTTGAATAAGGACAGGGACCCTGCGTGGGGATGGCCTTCTGGGATCCAATTCACATCATGTTGTCCGAAGAGTTGCTGGTCGGAGGACAGGCCTTGGTGGTAAACTTGGGGATTGCCCCAACGGTAGAGAATGTCGCCGCCTTTTCCTGAATTTCCTCCGGTGCTCCCGGCCGCTTCTTCCGTGGTGGTGCTGTGGTCGATGATGTAAATTTCATGCATGCTTCGGCACGAGATGGCGATTTGGTCGAGCACAGGGTTGTAGTCGATGCCGTTGCAATGCATCCAATCGGCGCGGCCAGCAGCGTTTCCTGTGCCTCCAGCATAATTGATGTTGATGCGTTCGGGATGGTCAGCGACCACCCCGTAGTTGTCTTTGGTGGGGTCGTAATCTTGGATGAGGTGATCCCATGCATGCCATCTCCACACGATGTTGGCGCTGTCGTTGCCCACCGGCTCAACCTCGATGATGTGATCGGGCCAAACGTTGTTCTGGCCACCGGGTGAATCGCTTGCGATTTCGGGGTTCCTTCCTGCTTGGAGGGCCTCGGCTTCTGTCCGTTCTTCCCATGCGATCATCAGGATGTTTCCGTTTGGCATGGGTTCGATATCATGATGGGAAATGAAGGTCTCTGAGGAGTATTCCCATGACCATTCAAGTTCCCCGCCCCAAGAGATGCGTTCGAGTTTGCCACCGGTGCCCCCTCCCGAAAAATTACCCGGGGAAGAGGCTGCTATGTTGGCTGTTCTCAGCAGATCACCGTCGGGAAGCAAATACGCTGAGAGGGCTGGCCGGTGTTCCCCCGGTGAGGTCCAGGTGTGCACGAGGCGACCTTCGTGGTCAATGAGGTAGGTCGTGTTTGACGGTATGGGTGCAAACAGCGTGTAACCTTCGCTCGCTCGCTCGTCGCAGAACACCAGGCCAACCGTCCAATTGGTTCGCTCAGCGTTGCAGAGAGGGGTCGGGTTCACGGGTGGTTCGGTCTGGGCGATGGCAGAGAGAGAGGCGAAAGCAAACATAAACACGATGGAAACGGCGGAACGTCGCTTCGAACTTTGGCTCAATTAACCACCACCTCAGGCCGGTTGGCTCGTTCGATTGCTTCATCGATCGTCGCAAGGAGTTGTTGTTCAGGAGATTGTCCGGGATACACCTCAACTTTGATTTCACCTTTGACCTGGCCGGTTCCGGGTCGGTCGGCAACTCGGACTTCGCCGTTGAGCAATGCATGCAACTCCAACCGGAAATGGAGCACATGAGCATCGTCGTACCGTTCGTGATACGATGTTCTGAGGGTAGAGAGGCCCTGTTCACCCAGCCGAGCCAACGAATCCATGGCGGGCCGTTTCTTTGAGGTGGTCGCTTCGAGGAGCACCATCTCTGGGCCGTGGTACGAAGTGCTGCGGTCGAACGTGACCGCTTCTTCATCACCGATGAGCCAAGCAACGGCCTCAGCGACCGCATCGATGTTGCACAAAGCGGTGCATGTTGTCCGCCAAGTCATCCGATGGAGGCCCACGAAGACCTTGAAACGGCTCGTCCTCAAGAGGTTACCGAATGCTCGTTCCTCAAGGGCGCAGACCGCATGAGGCTCCTTCAAATAGGGGATGTCTGTCGCAAAGTTGCATGTGGGGTAGCCCCCGCAAGACACACTGAGGGACTGATATGGCGAAGAAAGTAAGTGCAAAGGCACGCGCAGCAGCGCGTAAACAACGTGACAAGTGGAAGACAAAGCGGTGGTTCACCATTCGTGCACCCCGCCACCCCCACAATTTCAAGCGAATTGGCGAAACCCTCGGTGAGTCTGAAGACCACATCATCGGCCGCGTCTACGAAATGACGCAGCAAGAATTTGATGGCAACTTCTCAAAAATGCAAGTTGTTCTCCGTTTCAGGGTTTCAGAATGCGTTGGCCAAGACGCCCTCACGACCTTTATCGGCCATTACCACCAAGACGACCACATTCGACGACAGGTTCGCCGCTATCGTGGCAAAGTGGACGATGTGGTCGATGTCGTGACCGCCGACGGATACTTGGTTCGCATGAAACCGTTGATCATCACGCAACAGCGCGTGCAAACCTCGGTAAAGCAAGACATGCGCACTCGAACCCGAGAAATCATCATCGGGCAGGCTTCCAAGAGCACCTATGCAGATTTGCAGAATTCACTTTTGGACGGCTCGCTTGAAGAAGCCATTGAGAAAGGCGTCAAGTCGATCTATCCCGTGCGTTCTGTCGTCGTGAAAAAGAGTCAACTCTTGCAGGAAGGTGCAGTCGCTTCCTTCGGTCCCACGTTGGACGACATCCATGCCGATGAACAACGTGCGGCTGCCGAACTCAAGGCCAAGAAAGCTGCCGCTCTTGCGGCTGCTATGGCCGAAGAAGATGCAGAACAAGCGGCTGCCGAAGACGAGGCTGGAGAACCCGAGGTTGAGGAAGCAGAAGCGGTCCAAGAATCGACCGTTGAGGCCGAACAGGAACCTGTGGAAGAGGCGGTTGTTGAAGCACCTGCTGAGGTTGAATCTGCCGAAGCTGCAGCCGACTACGAATCCATGACGGTCGGTGAACTGAAGGAGTTGCTGAAAGCAGCGGGTAAGCCCGTTTCCGGGAAGAAGTCCGACCTCATCGCTCGCTTGAACGAGTGAAGGCAACCTTCGATGAGCGGTGTTGACCGCCGCAGGTTTGACATGGGCGTGCCCACCATCTCTGCGCATGCGACTCGGTGTCATCGGCGGGACGGGCTTGGTGGACATGAGCCTCGAGGACCGTCTGAGCGAGGGCTTCAAGTTGATTCGCGATGACCGGCTCACGGCTGAAACAACGTATGGGCCCGTTCCACTTCGTTGTTTTTCGATCGAATCAAACGGTCAATCTCACGAATTGGTTTTCTTGCAACGGCATCACCGCAACGAAGGTCACGGTTGCCCACCTCACGCCATCAACCATCGTGCCAACATCAAGGCCATGCAGGAAGCGAACGTTGACGCCCTCGTATCGGTGTGCTCAGTAGGTGCAATTGCGTCGGATTTTCCTCCCGGAAAAATCGCTCTTGCAGGCCAATACATCGACTTCACGGGCATCTCAACCACTTTTCATGACGAAGAGGCTCGGTTCACTTCCGTCACGCTCCCGTTTGATGAAGGATTGAATGCATCCATTGAACCGATTCTCGCCGAGGCGCAAGGCTTCAGCGCAGGGGAGCGTCTGCGCTACACCTACTGGCTCACCCAAGGCCCTCAATTCGAAACCGTTGCGGAAGTCGATGCCATTGAGCGACTCGGTGGAGATATGGTGGGGATGACCATGCCTCGTGAGGCCAAGTTGGCCAAGGAAGTAGGCCTTCCCTACGCTGCGCTTTGTATTTCATCGAATTGGGCAGCAGGTCGAGAGCCTGGTGACTCCGGGAAAGACCTTGATCACCAAGAGGTCTCAGCTCAGGCCAACGAGCGTCTCAAACCGGTTTGGGCGTGCATTCTTGGCTTGTTGGTCTAAGCCAAACCTCATGTGCTCCTCGGTTGCATTCGGTGCATGGAAGGCCGAAGTGTTGAGCAGTGGATGGCGCACGAGGCGCATGATGAATGGGAATTGATGATGAAAAAGGTCGCCGCTTTTCATGCAAAACACGACTTTGCAGGGCAAAACGGTCATGACATGGGGTACAGAATCGCCTTAACGGTCGAGGAACTTGGGGAACTTGCTGCAGCGGTGACCAAAGGAAAACCGGTGGAGGAATGCGCAGAGGAAATGGCGGACATTCTCATCCTTCTGATGGGCCACAGTCTTGCGATGGAAGTCGATCTCAAGGCCGCGTTTGAAAAGAAATACGCTCGAATCATGCAACGAGAGGCCCTCCAAGGCCGCTTAGGGGTTCGCGTCACCGAATACCGACCCGAATGATCAGACAATCCAATGTTGAAACGTCATGGCGTGGTCATCTTTCGGACCTGCGGCGACAAAACGTTCTGTGAGGAGATGGAAACCAAGGTGTGCAAACTCTGGGGCAAAGGTATCAGCATCTTCTACTCGGGTGTGAACCACCGTCCGGTACAATTCTTTGGTGTGTTCCAAAAAGAGGGCGTAAATTTCACCTCCTCCGATGATGACCACCTCTTCGTTTTGAGCCAATTCAAGCACCTGTTCGAAGCCCATCCGCTCCGTCTCTGCAAACTCGTCGTCCCGCGTCATCACGATGTTCCGCCGATTCGGTAAGGGGCGACCAATGCTCTGCCAGGTTTTTCGACCCATCACAACGGTTTTGTTGAGTGTGGTTTGTTTGAAGAATTGGAGGTCGCTTGATTGTCGCCAAGGGAGGTCCCCGTCTTTTCCGATGGCCCCATCTTCATCGCATGCAAAGATCATCGACAACATGAGATTCCCTCAAACCGAGATGGGCGCTTTGATGTGAGGGTGGTGCTCATAGCCAATGATCTCGATGTCTTCATGGGTGAACGCATCGATGTCCCGTATGTTTGGATTCAACCGCAAGGTGGGGAGTGGAAGAGGGTCTCTGGTGACTTGCAAGGCGGCTTGTTCAAGATGGTTGTTGTACAAATGCGCATCTCCCAACGTATGAACGAATGTCCCAGCCTCAAGATCACAAACCTGCGCCATCATGTGGGTCAACAAGGCATAGGATGCGATGTTAAACGGTACCCCGAGGAAGACATCGGCGCTCCGCTGGTAAAGTTGGCAGTTCAGCTTCCCCTCGGCCACGTGAAATTGAAAGAAGGCGTGACACGGCATCAAAGCCATCTCGTCCAATTCACCAACATTCCAAGCAGAAACGATGATTCTGCGGCTGTCGGGGTTGGTTTTGATGGCCTCAATGGCTTGCTGGATTTGGTCGATAACTCGGCCGTCTTTGGCTTCCCAACGCCGCCATTGCTTGCCGTAGACAGGACCCAAATTTCCCTGCTCGTCGGCCCATTCGTTCCAAATACGGACGCCGTGTTCCTGGAGGTATCTGACGTTGGTGTCGCCCTTGAGGAACCACAGCAACTCGTGAACGATGGACGGTAGATGCAGTTTTTTGGTCGTCACCATTGGGAAGCCTTGGGTAAGGTCAAAACGCATTTGGTAACCGAACACCGATTTGGTGCCGGTTCCGGTCCGGTCACTTTTGACAACCCCTTCCTTCAAGATGTGGCGCATGAGGTCAAGATAGGTCTCCATCCAGTCACCTGTTTGTGGGCAACGAAGGAAGCACTTAGGCCTTCTTCACTTGTCGTACGCGCTCAAGGCGCTCCAAGTGAGCGGAGACTTCCCATAAGTTGGTCCGTAAACAGGCGGAACAACGAAGCCAATTCCGCCCGAATCTCGTGCGTGTCCTTTTCGGCCAAAGTCTGCAAATCGGCGGCGTTCAAACCGCCGCCATCAGCGTGGCCCAACCACGTCAACCACGTGATGCCTACGCCGGCGTTGACATTGAACCTGCGCCAAAGCCGAGGCCATTTGTGGTGCTGTGGTTGCATGACGTTGCGGGTGCCTGCGAGGGCTATCGGGACCACCACCGCTTCGGGATGGGCTGCAGCGAGGCGGGCAACACCCGTTTTGCCCGGCAACAGAAAAGGGGCCTCGTGCCGCTTGGAACGAGTTCCCTCGGGGAAGATTCCGAGCGCTTTCCCTTCCAGGAGAATGTTGGCCGCACTCGAAAGAGCATCGTTCCCCCCTTGCTCACGTTGTGTTTCGATTTGACCGGTTGAGCGCATCAAAAACCGTGTGATCGGATTGCGAAAATGCCCGTCTTTTGCGAGGTAGTGGGTGGTGCGTCGTGCGGCTGCAATGACCACGATAGGGTCGACATGCGAAAGGTGGTTCGCTGCAAGTATGGTGGCGCCGGTGCGGGGAATGTTGTGGGCGCCTCTGATCTTCCACCGCAACAGCGGTCTGAGAAGCGGCGAGAGGAACATCCGAAGGCCGGTGTAGACCGGTGTTGAAGGAAGCGGTTCATCGTTGGGTGCGATGTTCCAATGCGGTCTCAGTTTTTCCCATTCAGCGGCGAGGGATGTTTCTTCGACCATGCTGACCGGCTTATGTGAAGAGGTTTTGATGTTTTTTCAAACGGTTCAGACCAAAGGCTCGTTTCCATCGTTCTTGCCTTGGGCGGAGGACAAGCGTCAAAGGGCGGTGATTGGAGGGTCAATCATGCGACACCGGGCGATATCGACCCTCCCTGTTGTCTTACTGTCCTCAACCCTTCTGCTCGTCATTTTTCATCCGGTGGTGCTTGCCCAGTCCGCATGGGAAGAAGACGGTTGGCTCCGAACCTCCTACGCGCAGGACCGGCTCGAAGCCGGTGACGAATTTGGTTGCTACGGCGTTCCTGGGTTGTCGTGGCAGAACGACCCGGGTGCGGTGGCCTCCGCCTGCAGAGATTATCTTGAAGACCGCCTCAATGCGAGTTTATGGGGGGTTCACCCTCTTTCCACCTACACACCAGACGGCCTCAGCATGGCCGACCATCAAAAAGTAGCCTCCCAAGGGTTCGTGATTCACGGCGATGAGACGGGACTTCTCGATACTGCGTGGCATTCTGCAGAGGACGAACCCAGAGATATTTGGGAATGGTACAACCTTGGACGACGGGGGGGGAGTCTCGAAAAAGGCCTCGCATCGCTTGCTGCAGTTGAACAAGCGATTGACGATGGCGGTCTGTTCAACATGTATTGGATTGGACGCGTAAACGATGCCACCGTGCGCCACGACCGTGAGGTCCTTGCATTGCTTGACGAGCATCCGGATGTTTGGCTGACGACATGGGGCGAGGCTTGGTCCGTCTGGTCCGGAAAGCGCTGCTATGAGTTTTCACATGAAACGCAACCGGCGACGAACGGGACGATTCTTTCGTTCGAACCGCTCATCACTCCAGCGTGTACTGGCGTGAACGATGGCCTGCCATGGAACGTGCCGCTCACATGGCTTATCGATACAGGTGGGGCACAGGTCGTTTCGGTCAGCGATGGCACCGAAGAGTTGAGTTCTATAGAAGGGGAAAAGCGCCTTTTGGAGGGGTGGAGGGTCCAAGAAGACGGAACGTTGGTCATCGCTCTTGTGAATGGACATCCTGTGGAGATTCTCCTGTCGGATGAGAACGCCAGCTACGATGTTCTCGGGCAGACCCGATTTTTCAACAATCTTTCCTCTGCAGTGACCGTTGCAGGCCATGAAACCACCGATTTATTTGCATGGTCAAAGCGTTTCCTCGAGGATACGCAGGTGAAATTTACTTGGCTGGTGCAACCCCGAGCAGTTGAGGACGGCCACGCTTGGATTCCTTACGCAGTTTTGGGGGTCACGTTTGCGACGGTGGTCGCCATGCTTGGTGTCTTGGGCCGGGAAGGCCTTGGACCGTTCTCAAGCATGGCCGCTTTTACCAAGGCCCCAAAATCACATTTCGGTCAAGAGATGAAGCAAAGCCTTGATGTTGAAGAGGAAGACTAGACGTGTTGGAGGCATGACCGTGGGTGAGGACGAACTGGTCATGGACCCCTGGGGGAGCGCCCAGTCGACGGATTACGACCGAATCATTACGCAATTTGGTTTGACGCCACTCAACGGTGCTCAGATGCCGAACGCCACCAAACTCCACCGTCGTGGAATTGTGTTTGCGCACCGTGATGTGGATCAGATTTTGGAAGCTCATCGAACCGCTCAACCCTTTGGTGTACTTACCGGATTGATGCCAAGCGGTCAAATGCACCTTGGCCACTCCATGGTGATCGAACAAGCCAAATGGTTCCAGGGGCTGGGTGGCGACGTCACCATCGCTGTAGCCGATTTAGAAAGCCAAGCCACACGAGGTGTTTCACTCGAGAAGGGGCGCTCAATTGCACTTCAGGAATACCTCTCTCATTACGCTGCTCTTGGTTTGGATCCCGAGAAAACCAACGTGTACTTTCAATCCACGCGGCCCGTGGTTCAACGCCTCGGATTTCAACTCGGAAAGCGCACGAACCTTAACGAATTTGAAGCGATTTACGGTTTTACTGGAGAGACCAATCTCGCTCATGTCCAAGCCCCTTTGGTCCAGGTCGGGGATATCTTACATCCTCAACTTGATGCGTACGGTGGACTTCGGCCGGTCGTCGTCCCCGTCGGTGTTGACCAGGACCCGCATCTTCGGCTCACCCGGGGCTTGGCCTCAAAGACAAATTGGTTCAATCTGAAAGAATCCGCTTCGGGAGGCGTTATGATCAGCCTATCGATCCACGATGAAAACGCAACCGTCTTTGGCCAACTGCCAAACGGGAGGGTCGACCAAGAAAAGGTCACATCGGTCTTTGATAAGGTGGTTGATGCGGTCGCCTCCCTTGGTTTCTCCGATATCATGTCGAGCCCAAAGCAGGGTCATGTTCGCGTTCCATCGGCAACACGACGAGACACCCACGGCATCAGGACGGCCCTGCTCCACCTTGAACGCTCCCTGGGCGGGATGGGTTTGCTCGCACCTTCGTCGACGTACCATCATTTTGCGGTCGGCATGACCGGCGATAAAATGAGCAGCAGTCAACCCAAAACCACCTTGTTTTTACGCGACGACTTGGCCACGGTTGAGAAGAAAATCAAGCGGGCTTTTTCCGGTGGCCAATCCACGGTTGAAGAACATCGGCGACTGGGCGGAAATCCAGATGTCGACGTGGCTTACCAGTACATGATGTATTTCTTCGAGGAAGACGATGCGTTCTTGGCAGAACTCAACGCTTCGTTCCGTTCAGGGGCGTTGCTTGCCGGTGAGATGAAACAACACTGCATCGAAGCCGCCACACGGTGGATGAGCGAACTCCAGGAAAAGCGGGACGAAACCGCTCACCTCGTGGACACCTTCCTCGCAGAAGATTCACGCTGACGGCTCAACATCATCGGTAGAGAACACCGCTGGGTCAGGACCAATCGGCAACGTGGCCAATTCTTCATCGGTGAGGTCCCTTTCGCTTGCATCGGGATGCAGGATCATGGAATGGCCGTGGGGGTCAAGAAGGATGATGGTCAGTGGGTTGGCTTTTGGCTCACCAAGTTGTCCAATGGCGAGTTTCATGTTTTGAAGCGTCGCCATGTGCTCGGTTGCGGTGGTTCTTTTGTCCTCTTCAAGGGTGTCAAAATCGAAAACAAGATCCCGTTCAATCACCCGTATAACATCAAGAAAGCGTTGCATGACCCCCTCGATGTTTGAAACATACCCAGTTGCGTTCGAGCCCGGATTGACCTGAAGGTCCAACTCGGGCAGGACGACGGTGCAGGATGATGACCGAACGACACGAGCAGTGAGCTTTTCCTCGGAGTCAATGACCATGGACCATGCACCCGCCTTCTTTCCCTCAGCCGGGATAAAATCCGTTTGGCGCCACCCGCAGGAATCGCAAAGCAACGTCACTTGCGTGTGCTCACCAAAGTACGGGATTTCATCGACATGGGAAATCATCTTGACCTTGCCCGATTCAAAACAAACCGGACACGGAATCTCGATGTTTTGTTCATTCATCGGTACACGTCCTTGAGGTCATCAGGGGAAACGGCGAACCCTTCCATCTCCGTTCCTCGGATTCCTCTGCACCCTTGAGGGAGGAGGAGGAGGCGTGTGTCCGTAATTCGGATGATTTGGCCTTGGACATCGCCTTCGATAAACTCGGTGAGGGTGCTTAAACTGAGGTTGAATTCGGTCTTTTGGGCCATCATCCGTTTCATCTCAACAACACATCCGTGGCCCTCAGCGACCCAATCCATCAAGGCTCCACAACCCGTGATGTCGACGAGGGTTGCATTGTGCAGCACCATCTCTCCCTCAAAGAGGGGTACGGGGGCGTATGGGTAGAGAACGCCCATGTCGTGGTAGGTCACGGAAGTTGAAGGGAGCGGTGTCACCTGATGGCGATGTTCGCTCGGCATCTGGAAACTTCTTGGCCCGTCTTCTTGTGGTACCCTTTCGCTTTGGATGACGTGGGCGTTTCCGTCAATTTTTGCCTCCGCAGCTTCGAGAACGTCCAAGTCCGGCATGGGCGGAACATGGGGTTCAGCGGGTGCTGGCCGCTCGGCCTCAGCACCTTGTGTGAACCGGTCCAGAGAGGATTGGGCCTCGTCCATCTGCCGTCGCCGTCGCCGTCGCATGCAGGAGCAACCTCGGTGCATTTCTTCAACACTCCCCCTCCGGTTCTCCGAGTTGGTTGAATTTGCCGACGGTCGTCCAATTGCGAACCGGTCCGACTTGACCGAGTGTTCAAAGCCTCAAGGTTCAAGAAGTGTCGGGGCGGAGGAGGTATCATGTCAGAACAGCAACATGTCATGAAGACGGGAACGAGCACGGTCGGCATCACCTTCAAGGGCGGCGTTGTCGTTGGTGCAGACCACCGGGCCACCATGGGCCATTTCATCGCCAACAAGAGCGTTCAGAAACTCTTCAAAATCGGTGATAACCTCGCCCTTACAACGGCCGGTTTGGTCGGTCACGCTCAATCGCTCTCGAGGACACTGACCGCCGAAGTTGCTCTTTTTGAACTTCGCCGACAACAACCCATGACGGTGAAGGGCGCTGCAACCCTGACGGCAAATATTCTCTCAGGACGGCCCCATTGGGTTCAACTGCTGATCGTCGGGGTCGACGCAGATGGCGGTCACGTCTATTCCATCGATTCAGCTGGAGGTTCAATTCCTGATGTCTATTGTGCAACGGGTTCCGGCTCGCCTTACATGTACGGTGTGCTTGAGGACGGCTTTAGAGAAAACATGTCTCAAGCGGAGGCCTTAAAGTTGGCAGCCCGGGCACTCCACGCATCAGGACAGCGGGATGCGGCCTCCGGCAACGGCATGGACCTCGCCGTCATCACGCCCGGTTCGGGCTACCAACAGGTCTCACAAGACGAGATTGCAAAACTCCTCAAGTGAGCAAAACATTCCCGCGGTTCTACCGCACTGTGCTCCGGCACAACCCACCAGCGACTGCGGGAGCTTGAGGTGAAATCATGCAAATGACCTACAGAGAACTCAAAGACGAGATTGCGAAAATCATTCCACGCTCAATTGAATACGAACTTGACCTCGAAGCGGGGAACATTGCAATCATCACCAGCGAGGTGAGTGCATTTACCGGGCAAAACGGCTTGATCGGGAAAATCAGCAAGCGCGTCAAGCGGAAGATTGTCCTGCGAACCCCTCTCGAATCCATGATGGACATGGACGATGCGAGGAGTCACATCGAGGCGATTCTGCCTGAAGACGCAGAAGTCACGGAGATGTATTTTGATTCATGCTACCGTGAGGTCACCATTCAATGCAAAAACCCCGGAAGCGCCGTGGGCCGCCGTGGAGAGAACAACATCCGAATCCGGGACGAAACCGGCTGGTCGGTGAAAATTGAGCGCACGCCTCCCTTGTTCTCCAAGACGGTTCACGACATCAGAATGTACCGGCAAGCGAACGGTGAAGAGCGTCGCAAGCTCTTGAAGGACTTTGGATTGAACATCCACCGCCCAACCCGTCCCGGAGGGACCTGGGCTCGAGTGACAGCATTGGGGTCATACCGGGAAGTGGGGCGCGCCTGCCATTATGTCACCACCAACGAATCTCGTATCATGATCGATGTCGGCGTGAACATCGCTTCAGACACGGACCCGATGCCGTTTTTCAATGCCCCTGAGGCCTTGCCGCTCGAAAAGTTGGACGCCGTGGTCCTGACCCACTCGCATCTTGACCACGCCGGTATGCTTCCGGTGCTGTTCAAGTACGGCTACAGAGGGCCGGTCTATTGCACACCCCCGACACGGGATCTCATGCTCCTTCTCCAGACGGATTACTTGAAAGTCGGCGGTGCCGAAGGAAAGCGCACCCCATACGACATGGAAGACATCCGCATGTGCATGAAACACGTCGTTGATGTGGATTGGGATTCCACCACCGATATCGCTCCTGACGTCAAATTGACCTTCTCAAACGCTGGCCACATCCTCGGTTCATCGGCGGTTCACTTGAACATCGCCGACGGGAAGCACAACATCGTGTTCAGCGGTGACCAAAAATACGAGAAATCCTGGCTTTTCGACGCCGCCAACACCCGTTTCCCTCGGGTCGAGACGTTGGTTATCGAATCCACCTACGGCGCATCCGGTGATTATCAGCCGTCTCGACAGGAGGCCAATCAAGAACTCCAGGACATCGTTTCCAGAACGCTCTTGCGCGGTGGAAAAATGATCTGTCCGGTCTTTGCCGTCGGACGAAGTCAGGAAGTGATGATCGCCATCGATGAATTGTTCCGTTCAGGGACCGTCAAACCCGTTCCAGTGTGGCTTGATGGCATGATTCAGGAGGCCACCGCCATCCACGCATCCCATCCGAACTACCTGACGAAAGCCCTCGCAAAGTCGTTGCTTCAAGACGACGGTGCAAACCCGTTCACCAGCGAATGGTTCCGCCCCGTCAAGGGACGTGAACTTCGTGAAAGCATCGTGATGGACAGCTCACCATGCATCGTTTTGGCGACGTCAGGAATGCTGAATGGTGGGCCCGTGATGGAGTACTTCAAGAACTGGGCACATGAAGAGCGAAATTCGCTTTGCTTTGTTGGTTATCAGGCAGAAGGCACCCTGGGTCGCCGTTTGCAGAAAGGCTTTGGTGAAGTTCCGATGCTCATCAACGGAAAGACGGAGATCGTCAAAATCGGCTGCGAGATGGTGACCATTGACGGATTTTCAGGGCATTCCGACCGACGGCAACTCTTGGATTTCGTCGACCGAATCGACCCTGCACCCAAGAACATCATCTGCCACCACGGCGACTACCAGAAGTGCAACGAATTGGGACTCACGCTCCGTGAACGGTACAATTGTTTGACCTTCGCTCCCAGCAACCTCGAGACGGTTCGCCTGTTTTGATCAGAGCGGGATGTCAAAATTCATCGCAAGGGGGTCGGGCAATTGCTCGTCCTCATCCGGGAGTGCGCTTGGTATTCCCGTTGGATTGGTGTGGAGATGGGCCGCTCGATGACCTCCTGTCTGTGAACCTGCCTTCATCACGAGGCTCGTACCGAAAGCGGTGGCAAAAAGCGTCCCAAGAATTAAAGTAAGCGTAAACTCACTTAACGAATAGGCTCCGATGAGAACGATTCCACTGCCGAGGAAGAGGGCCACCGTCAACAATCGACGTGCGCCTCCAGCCATGAAGTGCTCACGACCATGGTGTTCATGAACCCGTTGCGCCCGTGGAACTCCCATGCAAGCGTCCCGAGGTCCAACGTGTCCAGGTTGGTTGATGACGGCCGTTGCCCCATGGGGAGAGAACGCCGAAGACGCCTTTGACCAAGGTCTTGTTGAACTCGGTTTGGGGGACGTTCGTCTGATTCAAGCGCAGGGGGCGATGCTCCCCCTCGGCTTCGGTGTGACGCCTCCAAGGCCGCTCCCGATGGGTTCCCTTGTGGAATGTCATCTTGCGACTGCCTATGCCTGGAACGGGTCATCCGCTTCTGCTGGGGTGGCTTGGGCGATGTGCATCACTCCCGAAGGTGATGAATGCGCCGTGGTGGCCACCATCAGTACCGACCGTGATTATGAGGAGACGGTATTGTTGTTGCGCCGAAACCTGCAACGCCGTCTCGCCAGCAGAGATCTTGAGGTCGTTGAATTTGATGTTGCCGTGGATGAGGTCACGGCAGGTCCTGATCACCACGGCGTTGCCGTCGCGGCGCTCATTCTTCCCGAATCGCTTTCCCTCGGTGGGCGAACCAAGACCGGACCCGTTCGTGGTGCCTTGACACGAACCGTAGAGGAACCGAAGAAACGCGTCGATACCAAGGCCCCAGCAGCTCCTGCCCGTCGTCCCGGTCAACAGCAAAACAACCATGACTTTTCTCTTTGAGGTTCTCATGTCTGAAACAACATGGATGGTGATTCGCTGTCCACATTGTGGATATTGTTCTGGTCATCGGCAAGGGAAAGGGCGCTGCCCTCTTTGCGGCATGTCTTTTCCTAGAGATGTTGAGGTTGTGGTGACGGTCTCACATGCAGACGCCCTCCAAAGGGAAGTGGCTCTTGCAAACACTCCCGAGTCCCTCCGGAAGGAACTCCGGAAACACATGGAGCGGGACTTGAAGAAAACCAACACCGCAAACGAGACCTCGCCTACTGCAATTTTCCAGGCCCTTCGTGAGGCGGCAAATGCTGAGGGTGAATTGACCTCCACTGCTGTGATGGGCGTTTTGCAACGCCTAGGGACTGAACAAAGTGTTGACGAGGTGATGACTCGAGCAGAAACCGAGGGACTGGTGCTCCGCTTGGCCCGAGGGTGCTGGATGCTGCTTGAGTGAAGTTCATAGGTGAGAGTGCGTGCGACACATCAAGGGCGTATGGGTTAGTTTGGCCTATACTCGGGCGTTTGGGACGCTTGGACCCAAGTTCAAATCTTGGTACGCCCACCATCAATCCGGAAGTATGATGCTGTGCACCCACAAGACGTGGTAACCAAATTGCGTTTTGATGTATTCCAGAGGGGCGGATTCAACTTCTGACTGCCATACAGCATTTTCAAAATCTTGGACCATTTGACCTTCCGTGAATTCTCCGAGGTCTCCGCCTTTACTTCCGGAGGAACAATTGGAATATTTTTTTGCCAGTTTTTTGAAGGTCTTGAACGGCTTCTTTGAAGACTTGATCTCTTCAAGGAGCATCTTTGCGTCGGGTTTCCCCGCCACCAGGATGTGGCGAACATGGGCCTTCCGAGGTTTTTTCCTTCGGTCATGCCTTCGCATTGGAACGCAACTCCTGACGTGCTCGTGCAGCCGTTCGGTCAAAAACATGCGCCATTGTCCAAAAGAAGAGGGTGATGGCTAATGAGGGAACACCTCGTCCTGTCAAGGCCTCTTCGAGGTCGTTGCTGATGAACGGCAAGAGGGCAGACCACCCGATGGCGTAGGCCATCAAGGCAAACCAAGTGTGCGGAAGCAGAAGAGGTGGCTTGAGCCATGCGATGTTTCGTCGATGATGTTCAAACGCCATCATTGGTCCGACCGTGGAAAAAAAGCGAAGTGGTTTCAAATCGCTTGTTTCGTTTCTATAGATAGATTTGACCGGGACTTCCTTCCACTTCCAGCCCAGCATCGAAAGCCGAATGAGCCAGTGGTTTGGATAGCCATAGCCCTTCCATGATCGTTCCCAATTCCAACTCGCTAGCACGGTTGACGAGGTGGCCGTGTAGCCGCATTGGGGATCGCCAACCGGTTGACCTGCTGCTAGCGTGGTGAACCAGCTGAGGACGGCGGTGGCCCAGCGGCGAATTCTCGGCATACCCTCATAGCCGTTTGAGTGCAGTCCACGGTTTCCTTTGACATGGTCGCACTCCCCCCGCACCACGGGCAGAAGCACATCTGGCAAATCATCTGGATCCATCTGGTCGTCCCCGGCCATCACCACGCTTGCGAAAGGTTGTGGGAGGTTTTGGAGCAGATGGCGATGGCCACGGTCGATGGAGGCCCCTACGCCTTCACCTTCTCCAACAAGCACCGTCACGGGACACTTTGCATGCGCCTCATGTGCTCGTTTTTCGGTTAAATCGGTTGACCCGTCGTTCACCACCACGGCCAGGTCAATCCATTCGGGCAGATTTTCCAAAACGTTGGCGATGAATTGCTCTTCGTTACGGGCAGGGATGACCACGCCAACCCTCCAACCTTCGAGCATGCTCGCGGGTAGGGGTGGGTGCATTCAACCTATGCGTGAATCCCCCTTTGCACCGTGTTTGGAAGAACAGGTTTGATAGCCTCGGGCAAGAGGGTGTTTGATGTGAGTCAGCAGTTGAGCCGTGTTGTTCTGATTGGGCAAGACATTGAACTCCGCATTGTTTCGCTGATCGTTCGATGCAGGGAGGTTGCAGAAGATGTTCTGCTCTTCGATACGGGGTCGGTGGACGATACACTTGCACTGGCTCGGGAAGTTGATTGCGAAATCATCCGTTTTGCTGAGCGCCCCTCACCCAGCGGGTTGTGCCGAGTTCTCCAAAGCCAAGGCCACTCGGAAGGCGTCACGCTCTTCATTCCAGTCTCTCCGACATGGAAACTCTCCGACTTGCCGCTCAGCGTGAACCGTGCGAGAGAAGGGTGGGATATTCATCACTTGTACCGAACTGAAGGCAACGGTGACGTGGAAGAAGTGGTCCTCAATGAAACCGAACTCGGCCACCTCATCGTAAGCAAAGCTGGATGCTCAGCTCTTGCAGAACTTGAAACCGGCACAACCTCCGCTTCCCTTGATGCCTCGCTCAAGGTGCGCTTGGTCAAAGCAACCGAAGCGATTCAATTGCCTCAACGCCAATCGCTCGCCACAGCGTCTCGTTTTGCCCAACTTTTCTATTGGATGCTGGAATCAAAACACCCGCTCTTGTTGTTCGGCATCCCAGGGGTTGTTCTCTTCGTGCTCGGCTACAGGCTATCAGGCGACTTGGCCAGCATGTTCACCGAACTCAATTCGACCTCCATCGGCGTTACGCTCATCACGATTGCCATGACACTCATCGGGCTTTTCGCCATGATGGTGGCGCTGATTCTTTACATCATGGGGAAACAAGTCGCTCGTGTTCAACATCAATACAACTGGCCCAAAGGAAACGCTTGAGGTGGATGCATGGGGTCGTTCTTGGTCTGTCTTGACATGGATCGTGTCTTGGTCGACCACCTCTCAACATGGCAGTTTGTGTACGATAAACTCGGGATATCAAACGAGGAATCGTTCGCCCTTTACAATCAAGGACTTCTGGACGAATGGGCTTGGATTAAACTTGATTTGGAACTCATCAAATCCTCTTCGAAACAACCGGTCTCCGACGAAAAACTTCGTGAGTTGATGGAAGGTATGCCCATGATGAAAGGTTGGAGGTTGTTGATTCAACATCTCCTCGATCACGGTGTTGAGGTGGCCATCGTCAGCGGTGGATTGCAAAAAACTGCTCGTGACATCGCTGCAACATTCCCCAGCAAATACCCGTGGCGCCGTCGTTGGGGAGGTATTGACCGTCACACGGCGAGAGAGCGAAGCCAGGGGTTCGATACGAAACTTCACGTTTTCACCAACGGATGGCTCATGGACGCCCCTCTCGAGAATGGCGGCTACGGCATTAGCGACTACGGGCGATATCAAGTGCAGATGAACGGCAAGGGTGCGGTGGTCAAAATGCTTCAGCGACGCCTTGGAGTCTCCAAAGCCAACACCGCTTCGGTTGGCGATTCGATGGGCGATGTTGGCATGTTTGCTGAAAGCGGCTGTGCGGTGTTGTTCAACCCTTGGGACGACCGTCCCAGAGCGCATGCCCAACATGTCATCGAGGAACGAGACCTCGGTCTGGTCCTTGAGTTGATTTGCACGACGTTTGGGATACCAAAACCTTGATGTCGCTCTTGGGATGGCCGGAGGGCATGTTTGATGACCCGTTCACCTCAATTTGTCCTCACTGTGGATTTCTCTTGGGGGCCTTTGTTCCAGGCATGCCGTGCCCTTCCTGCGGTGAACCGCTGCTCTAGGGCGTTACGCGGCGGGAGGTTCGTGGAAAAGGAATCACTTCGCGGATGTGCGTGGCTCCTGCCAGCCAACTGACGACCCGATCCACGCCCAAGCCGAATCCACCGTGTGGAACACCGCCGTAGGACCTGACATCGATGTAGAACTGGTACGGTTCACGGGGTGTGCCTTCTTCGTCGATTCGTTTGAGAATTTCTTCTTCAGACCACGTACGCTCACCACCTCCGATGATTTCTCCGTATCCTTCGGGTGCCAGCAAGTCATGGCAAAGAACGTACTTCTCATCTTCTGGGTCGACGCGATGGTAGAAGGGTTTGGCCACTTTCGGATAATGGGTCAAGAAATGCGGAACATCAAAATCTTGAGTGAGAACTTTTTCTTTTGAGTAGTCCAAATCTTGGCCCCATTCGACCTTCAACCCTTTTGCTTGCAACGTCTCAATCGCTTCATCGTATCGCATTCTCGGGTATGGGTTATCTGCGTACCTCGCAATCATCTCCAAGTCACGTTCGAGATAAGTGAGTTCTTGCTCACGTTCCTCCAAAAGCGTTTGAGCAATGTGTCGGACCACGCCTTCACCGTGTTGCATGATGTCGTTGTTGGTCGCCCAGGCCATCTCCATCTCGGCATGCCAAAACTCGGTCAAATGACGACGAGTTCTCGATTTTTCAGCTCGGAAGGAGGGTGCGATCGTGTACAAGCGTTCCAAGGCGGGCATAGCGGCTTCAGCGTACAACTGCCATGATTGGGTAAGATAGGCCTGTTTCCCGAAGTACGGGACCTCGAAAAGGGTGGAGCCGCCCTCAACAGCACCTGCAACGAAGTTTGGGGCTTGGTATTCAAGGAAGTCGTGACCTCTGAAATAGCCATGGATGGCCCCAAAAGCCGAACTTCTCAATTTGAGCATCGTCGTCGCTCGGGTTGTTCGCAAGTAGAGATGGCGGTGATTGAGGGTGTGTTCGGTTCCACCGTAGGTGAGTTCTCCATCTTCGTCTTCAACCAGCATGTCCGCCTCAGTGATGGGGAATGGACGCTCGGAATTGACGGCTCCGACGAGTTCAACTTGTGTGATGTCAAGCTCATGGCCGCCCTCTGCCCGCTCGTCGACTCGGACGCTTCCATGGAAGATAACGCTGGTTTCGATGATCATGCTCTTCAACAAGTCAAACATTTCGTCGCCGAGAGTCTCTCGCTTGCCGACGCACTGGATGGTTCCGGTGGAGTCCCGTAGCACCACAAAACGAATTTTGTTGCTTCCTCGGGCGCGCTTGACCCACCCCTTGAGTTCCACGGATGTGGCATCGTGCATGCCTTTTTGCACATCACCTATCCAAACGGTCTTGACCATGTTCGCACCGTTCAAAGGGACCTCGCTTGCCTATGTGAATGTCTCCCTCCAATACGTTGCAAAACGAGGTCATCGCTGATTCAAGTTGTCCAAAGGGTCAAAGCCAACGGAAAAGGAAAGCACAACATGAGCAAGTTGGCGGTTTACGCCTTGGGGGGAAACGCGCTTCAAACGCCGGACGGTGACAAGGAAGAAACAGCCAGCGTTTTGGCCAAGGTGATGAGCGATGTGGTCGATCTTCTGGAGATGGATTGGGGCGTCGTTGTGACACACGGTAACGGGCCACAAGTTGGTCACTTTTTGGCTCTCGACCGCGACCGATCTCATGGTTTGGATGCTTGGGTGGCCGCCACGCAAGGGACCATCGGTCACCAACTCTCTCTTCACCTTCAGAGCATTCTCGAGCGACGTCGCCGGCCTGAGCGTACGGTTGTCGTCCTCACGCACACGGAGGTTGACGCCGACGATGAGGGGTTTTCTTTGCCGACAAAACCTGTTGGTCCCGTGCTGGATGCAGCCACCGTGATGTCGGCCGATTGGGACATTGCCCAAACGATTCACGGCGCCCGGCGCGTTGTAGCAAGCCCGGCCCCGGTTCGTGTGGTCGAAATCGATGTGATTCGGCACCTCGTTTCACTGCAAGCGGTGGTGATCTGTGGAGGGGGCGGGGGCATTCCTATCGTGTCCGGGGATGGATTCGCTCGCGGCGTACCTGCCGTCGTGGACAAGGACCTGTTCTCGTCGTGTCTTGCTTCTGACCTGAACGCTGATGCCCTTATCATCAGCACGGGTGCCGATGCGATCTATTCGAATTTTGGCACTGAGCATCAAGTAGCGCACCGAACACTGTCAGTCGAGAATCTGCTTGCCCTCGAAAAGGAGGGCCATTTTCCGCCAGGTTCTATGGGGCCGAAAGTACGGGCTTTGCGGGAGTTCGTGTCCCGGTCAGAAAAGAAGTCAATACTCTGCTGCCCAGGAGAGGTGCTGCGTGCTCTCCGGGGTGAGAGCGGCACGACAGTCACCTCCGCATAAGGTTACGAATCAAGAATCATGTTCATATGGTGCGAGGAATTGGGTAGGGGCATGAAGACCCCCATCGTTGCTGAAGCCCACTGCGACGGTCCTTGCGGCGTTTACGACCCTGCAAGTGCCCGAATCGCAGCCGAAGCTGTTCAATCCATGACCAAAAAAATGCTCGCGCTCACGCCACCAAATGCAGAAGATGCCGGTGCCATGGCGGCTTACTTGAACACCATGGCCCGCTACGCCGCCATCAAGGAAGAGGAGGCTCAAACCTGCAAGGATGAACTGCTTGTGCTCTGGACGGATTTCTTCAAACCCCAGCATCTTGAATCCATTCCTGACCTTCACGAAACCTTCTGGCACGCTGCTAAACTTTGTTCTGCATGCAAAGTCGAAGTCTCCGCCGAACACGCTCAAGAATTGATGGATGCCTGCCAGTCCATCCACGAGATGTTCTGGTCGGTCAAAGGCCGAGAAGTGTCTTGGATCCGAGCATCTTGAGGTCATCAAATGACCTCGCCTTTGGAGGTCGTTCTCCAAGGCGACAGCATGTGGCCGACATTTCGTAACGGAGATGTGCTTTTCTTCCACCCGTTGGACGAGAACGATGCGTTGGTCCCTGGTGATGTGGTCCTTGCCCACCACCCACTCAAAGCAAAGGTGTTGGTGGTGAAGCGTGTTCATCGGATTCTCGAAAGCGGGGACGTTTTCCTTGTCGGGGACCAGCCTGACCCGACCGCCACCGAGGATTCCCATAATTTTGGTCCGGTGCGCAAACGGTCGGTTCTGGGAAGGTGGACCGGCGAAGTGAAGCGGGCCTGACGGGGTTCGAACCCGCGACCGATGGATTAAGAGTCCATCGCTCTACCTGACTAAGCTACAGGCCCGAGTTCGGCTCCTGCCTCGTCTATTTAATCATTGACGCAGATTGAGGTTGGCGTCCTCAATCTTCTTTTGTCAAGATTTCCACGCCATCGTCCCTGGCGAGAATGACGACATCGCACATCCCGTTGAACAATCCCACTTGCACAACTCCAGCGAGAGCCAAAAGTTGGCGTTCGGTCTCTGCGGGGTCGTGGATGTTTGGTCCGGTTTGTGCATCGATGATGAAATTCCCGTTGTCGGTCTTCAGCGGCTCATCTCCGTTCATGCGGCGAGAGGTTAAACAATTCAGGACTTTTTCGATACTTCTCTTGGTGGTTGCCCACGAGAAACACGTGATTTCTACTGGTAAAGGAAACGCACCGAGGTGTTCAACTTGTTTCCTTGCATCGGCCACGACAACCATCTTTTTTGACGCTTGGGCGACGATTTTTTCACGCAACAAGGCGGCTCCTCCACCTTTGATCAGGTTGAATTGCGGGTCAAACTCATCGGTTCCATCGATCACAACATCCAGCATGTTCAACGTGTCAAGTTCGGCAAGCGGTATGCCGACGGAGCGGGCGAGTTCTTCGGTGGCAAGCGAGGTCGGTACGCCGACGATGCTCAAGCCTTCCTCGGTCACTCGGCGCCCGAGTTCAATGATGGTGTATTTCACGGTAGAGCCGGTCCCCAGGCCAACATTCATCCCGTCGTTGACGTAAGCACAGGCGGCAACACCCGCTTCTTGTTTGAGCGATTCCACATCCATGTGAGGTCATCAAGGGTCGCCATCTATGGACTTTCGCTCAAGACACCGAGAGGACAGGATGTCCGAAGCCTTTAGACCTTCAACAAGCCGTCAAGGAACGATGGGTCCAGCGGCGTCCAAGGCCAGCATGAGCGTCGCGCTCGTCGTTCTGCTGTTCATCTCAACCCTCCCCGTTGATATCGCACCGTCTCAGGCGGAAGTCTCATCCTCCGTTCACAGGGTGACACCAATCGGCCAGTCGACCAAGCTTACCGTTGGTTCTTGGCCGGACGGTGCGAACCAACGTGTTCAACTCACCGTTCCCGATGGACACGCTATCAAATCGTTGGACCTCGCGTTGGAGGCGAGCACCCTCACCAACTCAATCGCTTCCAGCATGACCAATGCCGGGGATTTTGACGCCAATGCCGTTTACGACGGGATGGATGTCAACACCTCCGAACTCAAATTGCTTCCTCAAGATTGGGTTTACGACTTCGAGTCAGGAACATTTTCATCGGATTGGACGCTGAGCGGGTCATCAAATTGGGCGATCCAAACTGGCAGCACCCTGCAGGGTCTCCAATGGGCGAGAGCCGGGTCCATTTCCCATAACCAACAATCCGTGATGACCCTTGACGTCTCCCAACTCCCTGCCTCCACGGGAACCTTCCAATACAGAGTTTCCTCCGAGTCGAGTTTTGACTACCTTGTCTTTTGCATTGACAACACCGGGTGCAGCCGCACGAGCGGTTACGCCAACCGATGGTCCGGCACGACCTCCGGAACACAGACCTTCTCCTTCCCGGCCAGTGCGCAAACCCTTACTTGGAAGTACACCAAGGATGGAAGCGTCAACACAGGGTCGGACACGGCGTGGGTGGACAACATCCAGATCACACCGACTGCAGGGTCAGGGAACGGCGAAGGGAATTGGACCTCCGATATCTTCGGCCCCTCGTTGCTTGGAAGAGGTGAATCCACCAAACACGGGCTGCTTCACATGGACTTGATGGACCTACCTGGATCCGTGTTTGAGTACCAAATCTTGGACGCCCAGACATCCACGCCGGTCCCAGGATTCGAGAGGTTGACCCTGCCGTATGTGGATTTGGGAATGATCGACGAAGAACAACATCCTCTGCTTCGGCTAAAAATCCACATGAAGGAGGCAGCGTCCGGCGGAGGGGCCGAGATTCGGAGTCTCTCCCACAACGGCTTGATTTCAAAATCCTTCACCACCGACCCCACTGCTGAAGGCTGGCAAATCCAAGGCGGTTCATGGGCCAACGGGGCGATCTCTTCCTCCGGTGTTGTTCTTTCAAACAGATACGATGTTCGTAGCGGCTTTTCCGCCCTTCAGGCCAACAGCGTTCATACGGGGCCTGGTGTGCTCGAATTTTCCACGGACGGTGGAATGAGCTGGCAGGCTATCGGGGCCCAAGAGCGGCTGCCGTTGGATGAGCCTGCCTTTTCCGTTCAATTTCGAATGGATTCGACGGGAGGAACCTTCACCTGGCAGTCGTTTGAGGTTGAGTTGGTCCGCACTTCGGTTGTTAGTGGCCTTCGTATGGACGTCGGCATGGACGGAACCGCAGAGTGGTCAATGGACCGAAACGCCATGGGAGCATTCGGTCTTCAGCACACCCTTGTGTCTGGGGAAGAATGGGTGGAGCGTTCAATTGCACCTGCAGCGACCGCCTCCTTTGAGGTGGCTTTGCCCACCCGGGGTGTTGATGCTTTTTCCTTTGCAGTTGCCTCCCCGACGGGGCCCATCGCAAACCCTTTCCTTGCTGTCGCCGTGAACGGCCAAGACATTTTGAGTCGAAACCTTGCCAACATCAACGACATGGTTGAGGTGCGATTGACGTCAAGCGAATTGCAGACGCTGAACGACGCCCTCGTCCAAGCCAGCAACACCCTCGGTATCCCCGATTTGCCGATGGCAACGGTTGAACTTCGCATCGGTTCTTCCTTGAGCACTTCTCAACTGCACTTCGGGGGTGTTTTTGCACCGTATGCAACACCTCTCAATTTGAGCCTGAACGCAGCAACCCCGCTCGTGATGGGGTTGAATCACGCACTTGCTAACGTCGTTTCCGTTCAAGGCCAACGCACGGTGACGCTGCCGGTTCGCATGGACGGAACCGGTTCGGTTTACCTCGCCGTGAATAACCTCGAGACTCAGACCTCCGTGAAACCGCTCACCTTGGAACTCGTGAACGTGAGCGACACCCTCGTGCCCGGGAACGAGTGGGTCGAGACTCGAAGCACGTTTGACTTCTCACCACTCAACGTCGCCGATGCATTGACGCATGCACAGCAGTCCTCATGGGAAGTTGAGTTGCAACTTGTTGGTCAGCGTCAGCGTTCACTCCTTCGGTGTCCCGTACAAAGCTTGCCGGTGACGCCGGTGACCATCTCCAGCTGTTCGGCATCGGGTACCGCACTCCTCTGGTTTGACGAAGGTCTTGCAGGGTCGATCTCAGCGGTAGGTTCGGGGACGTATCTTGAGGTTGGACACCGGTTCAAATTCCCAGACGGTTGGGACGATGAACCGTCTGCAGTGCTGACCGTTCACCTCATCTCAGCAAGCGGTCCAATGCTCCCCGTATCAACCGTACTTGGCCTCGGTGCAGACCAAGGGGTTGAGAACGACCTCGAAATCGAATCTTGGTCCGTTGTCTCCGATGAAGGCATCCGTTCATCGCCAGCATTCCCTTACTTGCGTTCTGGCGAGTTGGTTGTAATTGAGGTCGTGTTGGGTTTTGAAGGAACCGATGAAGGCACCCCCCGCTCGGGCCAGGCGCTTGTGCGCTTCCTCGTGGACGGAACGGAATACGCAACGACCACCCTTCTCAACAACGGTGTTGCTCAATTTGCATGGAACGTGCCGACCGGCCGTCCATCCATTGACTTGAGCATCGAAGTCGTTCCGCTCAGGGGTCAAAGTGTGGTCAGCGATGTTTCCATGGAACATCGCTTCCTGTTTGATAACGTTGCACCAACCCTCATGCTCAGTAGCGTCGGCGCTTTTGACAACCGTGACGTTCAGCCGGTGAACGACTTCACCTTCACCATCGCAGACCGGCCCCATCTCCCTGTGCATGCGGTTGCGAATGTTTGGACCTCTTGGATGGACGATGAAAACGCGAATGGTGTGTTTGACTACGGTGAAGAGCGCATGAGTGCCCTCTCATTACCGGCGAACCTTACCGCTTTGATGGGTGATTACGGCTTGTCGGTTGACACCTCCGAAGCTTCGGAGGGTGACTATCTCCTTGGTTGGCTTGAAATCGCCGACAGTGCGGGACATCTCATGGAGGACGGCGGCTCTCCGAGTGCTCCCATGTTCCATGTCCAACTCAACAGCAACGGTGCTCCTTCTCTTGGAGCAAGCTCGCTCGGGTGGCCAGACGGTCAAGTGGAGCCATGGTTTCATCCCGGCGAGGAAAACCAAATCCGTGTCCCCGTTTGGGAGCAAAACGGGATTTTTGATTTGGCTGAAATTGAACTTGATCTCGCCTCAAATACCGCGCGGTCCTCCGCTGTGACCTGGAACCAGACAACCGGGAATTGTGAATCCTCGCACGCGTACATCGAAATTTCCTCGTGTGAATTGGTGGCCTTGGAGGCCGGCGATGTGTTCTCAAGGAACGGGGAATTTGTTGTGAATTTCACCTTTGAGTGGGGTTACGACCCGGACACCTCCTTGACCCGAATACCCCAACTGACGATGCAAGACCAATCGGGCCAATCCAACATGTTCCTCATTGAGCCTCTTGGATGGCGCTTCTCGGGTGAATTGGCCATTGACCCGACATCGATTCGTGTCGACCTCGACGATGAGGTCTCCACTGCGCTGGGTTACTGGGTTCAACCCCGAACCACCTTTGGTGTTACAGGAGACCTTGTCTGGTACCGGACAGGCAGCGTCCCACAGCAAGACTTGAGCATTGAACTCTCATTGGGAGAAAACACGGTTGAACTTGAATCCGTGAACGGTTCGTTCGAAGGCACCTTACTCGCTCCGCTTCAAGACGGTGCGTACGGGTTGTTTGGTGCCTTATTTGATGCTCCGAACGGTGCAGTCTATCGGGGTGAAAACTCAGCCTTTGTCTGGTTCATCGTTGACAATGAAGCCCCCCGAGTTGTTGCTGTTGACCAACCTGGTTTCAATTCCCGTTTGGCCGAGGATGAGTGGAAGGATTTGAAATTCGAACTCAGACTTGCAGAGAACGCTCAGTTGGATGAGGCAAGCCTCATGCTGCATTGGTCCTTGAACGAAGCCGGGCTCGGATTGAATTCCTATGTGTTCGACAACGGTTCGGTACCGTTGACGTTGATGGGTGAGCGTCTCAACGGTGAATCGGTTCCCGTTCAATGCTCGCTGGATCTTGACGCATTGATGCTGCCCGCTTTCCGGACGCGTGCTGTTGAGCTTCGGGTTTGGGTCACGGGTTCCGACGAAGCCGGCTTGAGCATCAACAGCGTCTTCAACGACATCGATGCTCCCCTCCGTGTGTGGTCGCTCGAGCAAAGGATTCCCGAGTTCACGCTATCGACCGTTGAAATGAAGCAGAAATCCGATGTTCGCCAAGGCGACCTCGTCGAGGTCGTCGCCATGTTGAGCAACGTTGGTCTTGCCGATGGAGAGGCCAACATGGTCCTTGAATTGGTGGAATCGAGCGGAGCAAGAACCCGTCTTGATGCTCGAACGATGAACGTCCAATCAGGCGAGCAGGTTCTGTATCAATACCTTTGGAAACCCGGGCGGGTGGGAACTCAATGGTTGGAATTGAGCGTCATCAACGGGCCCGGTACCCAATCCCCTACCATTTTCGTCGATGATGCACGCAGCGATGGTGTGCTCGGGACGATCGGGTCGGTGAATCCCGTTTTGATTTCGGTTGTTGGCTTGCTGGTCTTAGCGCTTGTTGGTTTGCTCGTCTTCGGTTTACGGCGCCAACCAACCGTTCCAGTTCAACTGAATCGCCTTCCGCCAACCAAGGTTGTGGAGGCACTGCCCGCCGCTCAACCTCCCAGCGGGCCTTATGGGGTGGCTGAAACGGCTGTTTCGCCCGGTGAAAACCCCTACCAATAAGTCGCGATGCTTGCCGACTGGTTGAAATGCAAAGCAATCCCGCGGTGCTTTGGAGGGAGTAGGAGGACCGCTGACAGAGTTCGACTCTGAGGAAAGTCCCCTCTCCAAAGTGCGAGCGGCTACCAAAAGGAAGCAAACAGAAATGGTTGGGTTCAGGCTGCAGAAACGAACGATGCAAGGTGTGTACGATGACGTTGAAAGACCGAGGTTGCCTTGTGGTCGATGAGACGAGCCACCCCGCTGGAGCAAGTCCAAACCGACCCGTTGACTCGGCACGACGAGGGACAGGTAGGATGCACAGTTGAATGCGGTCACCGAAAGGGAACAGAAAGGGGCTTACTCCCTACTCCCTCCACTCATTCGTTGAGGACGGCATCGAGCGTTTTCATCACGCTTGGTTGGGATACAGCAACATCTTCACCGAAATCAATCCACGAGGGGTGGTTGTTGATTTTTGCGCGAACGACGTGTTCGGCTGTGATGACGGCTGGAAGCAGGAAGGCGCTTGTGATGAAGGCGAAGAAAATCAACAAACACATGAGCATGAAAAAGTTCTCCAGTCCCGGGAACGCCGCTAGGAACCCTGCCCCAATTCCCGAAACCGTCGTAATGGTGGTCTCAAAGATGGTTTGTCCAGTTTCCTCAACCGCCGATGCGAGCCCGCTTGGGGATTCGCCTTCTTCACGAATGCGATGCATGACGTGGATTGAATCGTCCACGCCGATGCCGAACACGATCGTTCCAATCATCGCTGTGAAAATGTTGACGTTAACATCTCCGCTTCGCATCAGCAGAGGCTGCCAGAGAATGACAATGGCCACTGGAATCATGGTATATATGCCCAACCGGGCTGAACGGAACACCACCATGAGGAGCAGCGTGAGCACGACCAAGGTCAAGAGCGTGGTGACGGTTTGGGTATCGTGGATGCCTTCGTTGATGTCCAACGAAACGGGAAGCCCTCCCGTGAGGAGGGAGGTTTGTGTGTTCAGGAGCGAGGGTCCTTTTCCGAGGATAGCATCGATTTCTTCCCTCAATTCTCCTGCCACGTTCAGATTCATGTAAGGTTGGGCAACGTAGACGATGGCCTTTGTTCCGGCCTCGTTGAGAAGCATGGATTGCACTTCTGGAGACAAGGTGTCAACAGCAACGTTCACCATGTCCTTTCGAAGCGCCTCTCGTTCACTCAAAGGAACGAGCGTCCAGCCAGCGCATTCGGGGTCGAGAAGTGCCTCACTTTCCCAACAAGGGTCGTGCAAGAGGTCCCAAAGCGAACCGTCCCCGATTGTGATGCCTTCGGCAAGCGTGATTGAAGCAGGTACGGCTTTGAGGAACGTGATGATGCTCGTTGTGGAGGTTTCGTCAACGTTGTCCACAGCCTGCTCAATTTCGTCCATGGCATCGAGGACCGGCAAATCGCGGATGTTGTCCGTCTCGTTGACATTTGGCCGGTTTGAGGCGTCGTAGATGTACAAGGATGTTTGACCGCTGCTGAATTGGCGCGAATATTCGGCGAGGGAATTGAGGGATTCAATGCCGTCCGGAGCTTCCGATGAGCCCGTGATGGGTTTGTTCAATTCGTCCATGTTTGCAATGCCGTAGGCCGTGACGGCAGAGGCGAGCAAAATGATGAGAAGGAATCCTTTCACCGGAGCCTTGCCGATGTTTTTCCAAACCCCAGGGTTGCTGCGTTTATTGAATCTCAACATCCACGCCAAGGTCGGTACGAGGACGATGCTGAGGATCAGCGTGGAGGTGATGCCGATGACCAGGGTGACGCCAACGGAACGAATCGGGCTGACGGGAACGATCATTGGGGCGATAAGGACGGAGAAACCGACAATCGTGGTCAAGGCGGAAAGGAAAACGGCTACGCCGGTCGAACGTGTCATCTCCATAACACAGGATTTGTAGAAGTCCATATCCCAAAGGTCGGGAACGGGTTCAGGCGGTTGACCTCGTTTTCGCCTTCGCTCGTTTTCATCCACCATTTTGTCGAGCTCTTTTCTCCGAACTTCCTCGATACGGTTGACCATGTGCAAAGCGTAATCCACCCCTAAGCCGATGAGAATTGGAAAGGTGGCAACGATCATCGGGGTTAGCGTGACATCAAGCACAACCGAAGAACCAAAGGTGATGGCGAGGGCCATGAGGATGGGTGTTCCGGTGATCACCACCACTTTGGCGGAACGGTGAAGCGCCGTGATCACAATGATGGTGAACAGGACCGACCAAGGCAAAATCATGAGCAAGTCTTCGTAGATGGCATCCGATACGTCCTCCAAGACTTTTGTGAGCCCGGTCACGGTCATGTCGGTGCTGCGGTATTCTGCTGGCCGGTCGTCGATGATGTCTTGGAAGTGGTTCAACAAGGCGGAGAAATCTTCCCAATCGCCCGTTTCTGCGGGGTTGTGATGGAGCCCTACAACGATGGCGGTTGTGTCCCAAATCCCGTCACCGTCCATGTCGTTGGTGTAATTTCCATCACCGTCGCTGTCAACCGTCGGATCCATGTCGTTGGTGTCCTTGATGAGGGCATCAAACGCCCCATTGGATTCCTCGATGATCTGGTCGATGCGGTCTTGGTTGGGGATGGCATATTCGCCTCCAGGAGGCAGCATGGAACAATCGATGTCGATTGGAAGTCGATTGTTTACACCGTGGATGCAGAGCGAATTGTTAAACCGGCCGTCTGCAGAGTTGATTTCCTTAATGACTTGGGCCGGTGAAATGACCCACAAGACGCCATCGTTTCGACCATGGTCGTCTTTGTCGTAGTCCATGCCACGTCCTGTAGAATCGCCGCCGATGTTTCTGTCATCACCTTCGATCCAACTGATCTCATTGAGGATCGCTTCGTTGGTAATGTTCGTGTTGTCGTTGGGGTTGAACGCATTTGGGGTGCGAATGTAAATCACGGCGAGGTCGGTCGACCATTCTTCGCGAACCTCCAACAGCAACGTGGTTGAGGGTGCGCCGTCGGGGAGGAAGATTTCCACATCGTCGTCAATCTGTTGCTGGAATGCCATGCCTTGCTGAGCAAAAACTGCACTTATCACCACAAACAGGAGCAAGACGGTCCCCGGGGAGGCGAGCAAGGTTCCGTAGAGTTGCTCAAGACGATCGTGGGCGCCTCGTTTGAACCGGAATGCTGCACGTTCCGCGGCGAGTTGGAGGGCTTCAAGCGGCGAGGCCCCCTTGTCCATGCCCTACTGAGGAGGTGCAGGCTCAAGAAGCATTCCGCTGCCAAATGCTCCGACGTGGGTTTAGCAAGCCTCGTAGGCTTCGATGAGGTATTTGGTGAGCGGGCTTGTCCAGGCCAAATCGGAGATGCCGGCTTCACCTTCTGCTGCATAAATTCGGATGACATCACGAACTCGGACATTCCCTTCGGATGACCGAGCGAGAATCATCGCCCCTTTGATGGGCTTCCCGGTCCCGTGAGGGTCGTAGACCGTATCAAGCGCTTCCGCAAGGAACCATTCCGCTTTGCCCGCAGGTTCGCCTTCGTAGGTTTTCTTTGTCTTCTTCGCACCAAATAACCCGCCGGCTTTCGGCTTGGGCTTCTCTTCTTTCTTTTTGGAGGGTTCAACATCTGCAGAGGATATGGCGGCCTCCTTACCTCGGCTCGTTGATTGTTCTTCCGCCTTCGATTCGGATTTGGGCGTTTCAGTTTTCGCTTTTGAGGCGAGGGAGGGCGTGCTTTTCGCCATTTCTTTCGCGTCGCTGAGTTGGTCCTTCAATTCACGGATTGTCTCCTGGTATGAGGCTGCGACATGCATCATCGAGGCTCTCATCGCCGCTTCGAGTTGCACGGTGAGCGCATCCGTCGACATGTCCGTCCATTTTTTCCACTGAAGCATGGCGTTGGCATGAATGTCTGATCCGCATTTTGGACAAAAGCTCTTGGTCGGCGGTTGCATGACCGGAATCGCTTGGAGGGCTTCGTTCGCAGGAAGGACCGCTCCTTGGGTGACTTCGAGGAGACGCAGGGTGGCAGCCCGGCCGATGTCCATGGCTTGTCGGAAGACATCGTCATCATCTTTGAACGCCCCGGATTTCTTCAAGTTCTCGAGTTTGGTTCCGGTTGCAGCGAGGTCAATTGCTGCGTCTGCAGCCACGTGATTCCATTGGGCGGCACGGAGGCCGGGTGCAACCTCAACCTGCAAGTTGGTCATCTCTGCTCCTCCACCACCCACATGCTCCTCTCCTGCAGAGGCGATGCCAAGAGCAATGGGGTCAGCTCCAGTTTCAACCCGGGCAATCATGTCAAATTTTTCGGCCATTGAGAGGTCATCCCGAAGTCGGATGACATCTTTCAACTGGTTGAGGTCATGACCTGTTGCGGTGATCGGTCCTTGCACGTTCAGGTCGTGACCGCATGAAAGACAGAAGGTTGCCGTCACTTCGACGCCAGCCTCACACGTTGGGCAATAGACCCCTCCCATGAGCGGTCAAGAGTGCTGACACCTTTTGAAGAGTGTGTCGCTTTTTCTTCTGAGGGCGGATTTCTCAAGCGGGTGAATGCCTGCGCTCAATCACGTTGCTGCAATCCAAAATCAGTTCCAGCATCTCCGTTCGGTCGCAATTGGCGAGAATGGGAGCGAGGCGTGGACCACGTTCCTCCCCCATGAAAACGGCATAACAAACTCGGTAGACTTGGCGCATGCCCGTTGAAGACGATTCAGCCGTGGCTTTGAAGGCAGAGGTGATGCCATCATTTGTCCACGGATGTTCGCTCAATGCCTCATGCAAGCAGCTGATGACTTGGTGAAGTTCAGCCTCCAAACCCGCAAGTGCCTCTTCCGAGGGCGTTTGACGAACCGAAATTCGCATTTCCTCCGGGAAGTGCGGGGAGGCAATCCAACTCCGCATGCGCCGAAGACGGTCCTGGAGTTCAACCGTTGGCTCATGGATGTCATGAGAGGTGGCGAGGCTCGTCCAAACATCCTCATCTTCCGTCTTGATTTGGGCGAGCAATGCCAAGTGACGAAAACTCACCGATGTCGCAGAGACGACATGCCCGGGTGTGGGGGATGCCAATGCCAAGGCTGTCGCGGTGTCCTCCAGCTGGACCCGTTGCCGTCGGCTCAACGACGAATCGCTCAATTCCTCTTGCAAGTCACGGCTCGACCAGCGTTCAAAGTCATCGGCCAAGTTCACCAGTCCCATGCCCGTGTCAAACTCGATGGCCTTGTTTGGCTTTGAATTGGCGATGAGGAATCGCAAAATCTCGGGAGGTACGAGCTCGAGTGCTTCGATCGGTCCGATGGTGTTCCCCGTGGACGAAGACATGGCCCCCTGGCCACGAAGACTGATCCATTCGTAGGTTAGAGGCGCAGGGGGTTCGTGGCCAAAAAACCGTGCGATTTCTTTTCCGGTGTCGTAAGAACCTCCAGCCGCACCGTGGTCCTTTCCGAAGGGTTCGCAGGTGATGCCGTTGAATCCCCATTTGGCAGGCCAGTCAAGACGCCAGGGCAATTTTCCTTCACCTTTGGTGATGTCCGAAACCCCTTCAACACCGTGAGAATCGTGCCAATGCACCATCGGGTATTCGTATCCGGTCACGATCACGCCGTCGAGCGAACCCTTGGAATCAAGGGGCTGCCAGGGAAACCAATCCTCGGGCAACTCGCGCCCAGAAACGCGTTCTATAATTTCTCGAATCGCTCCAGGGTCATCGCATGCCCGTTTGCTTGCGGGGGCAAACTTACCGGATTGGTAGGCTGCCAAATTTGGCAGCAATTTTGGTTGAACGCCGATTTGAGCCAAAGCCTCGAGGAAAGGCGCCAGAAAGTGGTCACCGTAACTCCACCCTTCGGTCTCGAAACGGTTCCAATCGGGATGGCCGTTGGCATCGGGGGCAGGTATGGAACCGAGTTGATGGCCGATGAACGCTTGGTATTCCTCGCTCAAGAAGGGGTAAACTTTGCGAAGCGGGTCTGCGTTGTCGACCACGAACACCAACTCTGCGTCGAGACCTGCTTTTCGAGCAGCACGAACGATCATGTCACCCGTGAGGATCTCTCTCAGGTGGCCGATGTGGAATTCACCGCTTGGGGTGATGCCGGTGGCAACGATATGGTTCTGGCCCCGTTCTACGAGGCGTTGGGCCATCACGTCGCTCCAGTGCATGGACTCACCTCATACGGCGACGGCTCGAACCAATCCCCGGAGGGGGACGTTGTCAATTTCGTTTCGGGTGGTTTTGTTAACGAGCACAACTGCGAGAGCGACTTCGCCGCCGGCTTCCCTTATGGCTTGAATCGTTTTTGACATCGTCACGCCCGATGAAAGGACATCGTCGATGATGATGACTCGTTTTCCAGCGACTTGACCGTACTTATTGGAGAGCGAGCCGCTACCTGCTCCTTCATCGGTGGTCCTGAAAACCGTCACATCGGATTCCAAGGTTCGTGCGACCTCGTAGGCGAAGGCGATGCCATTGATTGAAATGCCGACGACGGTGTCGATGTTGTCGAACCCCACTTCTTCATCGGCGACGTCAGCCATGATGCTGCCGACTGCAGCAATGCGCTGTGGGCGAACGCCGAGGGTTCGCCATCCGATTCGCACATCGCTGGGTCGTTCGGATTCTCCGGTTCCCGTGAGCAGCCACGTGATGGTGTCCTGAGACAGCGAGAGTTCATCGGCAATTTGCTGGGTGTTCAAGCCTTCTTTGTGAAGGTTGGAGGCGAGAACTTTCAATTCCTCAATACTCAATACCATGGTCGTCAATCTTGCCTGCTGAAGCCCGCTCATCAATGCTTTCCTGTTCCGATGTGCTGAGGGAAAGTCTTGAAGGGGGGTATCGTGGGCGTGAATCATGGGCGACTTTGACTATGAATCACTCCTTGACCGGGCCCGGGAAAACATCCCTGAGGAAATCTCCTCGAAGTCTCGGTGGCGCCTGCCTGCACCTCAAATCCTGATTGAAGGTTCAAACACGATTTTTCGTAATTTTAACGAGGTGGTATCGATGATGGACAGGGATGAAAACCACGTGTACCAGTTCATCCTCAACGAATTGGGTACTTCAGGTTCAAGAGATGGACCTCGTGCTCGTTTCAAGGGTCGAATCCCACCGAAGCGAATCAAAGGGACCATCGCGAATTACGTGAACACCTACATCAAATGCAGCCAATGCTCGGCCCCCGATACGCACTTCATCAAGGAAGACCGAACGACCCTGCTCAAATGCCAGGCTTGCGGGGCAACACGCCCCGTCAAACTCTGATTTCAATCCATGACCAGCGTTTTGGTCTCGTCGATCTCACCGGTCTTGAGATGGTTGAGAAGTGCTTCGAGCGTATCTCCATCGCTGAGCGAATACCACGTCCCTTCCGGATAGACGACACAAGTAGGTCCGTACTCACAATGATCAAGGCAACCTGCTTTTTGGATTCTCACGGAGGCGATGCCTGCTTCGTTGATGGCCAGTTTTATCGATTTCATGAGGTCGAGGCTACCTTTGGGAAAACAGGAGGGTCGGGATGCCGCATCAGGTCGCTCGTGACCGCAGATGAAAGCGTGCCGCTCAAATCCCGGTTCGGTGCGCCCCTTTGGGTCTCTGGTCATGCTCCTGCCTCCATCTCGTTGATGGCCTGAGCGAGGTCAACATCCCGTTTGGTGATGCTTTGGGTGTCGTGTGTGAACGTTTCAACCACGGCGTAACCCCATCCAAAGTGCAACTCTGCGTGATGGTCCAACACGTTGCAAAGTTCACTCACTCGGTCGATGAAGGCTTTTGCTTCGTCGAAGTTCGGGAAGGCAAATTCCCGCATGAGGCGGCCTTCGATGACGCTCCAGTTCTCTGGGGCGTGCAGCATCTCACCCCCAAAGGTGTGAGTCGTCGTTGCCCGCGGTCTCCTTTTCGACCTTCTCGTGCAGTTTTGAGCGGCGTTTCATGTCTTCGCGCTCAAAGGCAAGCAGTTCTTTGTCGTCGATGTAAGCAGGCCTGGTATGAGCAATCAATTGGACCCGAACGATGACTTCTCTTGAGATGAAATGGCTCTTGCCGTCTTCATCCAAAATTTCAAGGCTGCTTTTTCCGCTTGCGATAAGTCGGCCACGAAGCACAGCGTCTTCCGGGTTCGCAAAGGCTTGAACGTTCATCAGGATCTCAACAAAATCGTCCCGGCGAAGGCCTTGGCGCCGTTCGAGAAGGTCGCCGTTGTGAACCGGGTTCAATCCTTCAAGTTCTGGACTGCCCATGTCTTTCCACATTGGTTTCGCCCAGTCCGGCAAGGTGACGGTTCCTTTCTTCGCCATGTTTGATGGAACCGGCGAGCGTACTTGAACCTCCCCTTTGCCGAAGTGAGGCGTTCCGTGACGGATGACTTCTTTTAGGGGTGAGGTCGGGATGGGGACGAGGTCTCTGCATGAATGTCTCCTGGCGAACGTTAGCAACCGTTTTGTTGGCGGACGAAGTCCTCGACAAAGCGTTCTCCCGCGCCAAGAAAGCAGCCGACCGCGTGGACGACCCCGACCGTATTTTCCGCGTCAGAAAGCAAATGACGCGAATGGTCCAAACAGCTGCGGATATCATTGCGACGGAATTTCAAGACTTGGTCTCGGCCTGGCCCTCACTCGACCAATCGCCCCTTTTCGACGTGGCGATGATCGATGCATGTGTTGGTTGCGACGAATACCGAAAGAACCTCGCAACCCTCCAGTGGGCCGGAAGTCAAGTGCAAAGAATCGCTTCGCAAAATGCAAAGAAAATCATCCGTACCGGTCGAACAGAATTGATGCATGAGGCTCGGCGAGAGGCATACGGACGCATCTCGTCCATCATGCGCCAGGTTGGACCGGCCCTTGACTGGTTGAGCGAGGCTCGTGAAACGCTCAAACGGCTCCCGAAAATTGACCCGGCTCTCCCATGCATCGTGGTTTGTGGTGCTCCAAATGTTGGAAAGTCAGCCTTCATTTCAGCGTTGAGTACCGGGAAAATGGAAGTGAACCACTACCCGTTCACCACCAAACAAATTCACGTGGGCCATTTCACGCATCGCCGTGTGCAACATCAAATGGTGGACACACCCGGACTCCTCGACCGTCCCATGGACGAGCGAAACCATATCGAAATGCAGGCCATTGCTGCCCTCGAGCACATTGGCTCCTTGGTCCTGTTTTTGGTGGATGAAAGCGAATCCTGCGGCACACCAATCGGCGAGCAAATGAATCTGCTTGAAGAAGTGAAAGCTCTGCTTCCTGAAACCAAATTGATGATGGTGAGTTCAAAAGCTGACCTGCTGAACCCGCTTCCACCCATGTGGGACGATGTTGTCCATGCCGAGGCCGAATGGAGGGCCAGCGGTTCAATGGGGGAGCCCACCTTGCCGCTGCTTTTCGACCCCTCGGGTCGCGTGTGCATCTCTGCGACAGAAAATGTTGGTTTGGACGCCATGCGTTTGGAAATCGTGCGGCAAGTCAAAGCTGCCCGACCAACCAACCCGATGGAACTCCCGGAGGGTTGGTACCGACAAGATATCTGATCACATGGTTTCCAGCGGCTCAATCCCCAAGGCTTCCATGCCCCTGTTGAGGGTTTGACGTGCAAGTTCAGAAACTGCGAAGTAGAAGCCGTTGACCTCACCGCCCTCTATGACATGACAGTCTCTATAGAATCCATTGTACGCATTGGAGAGTTGGAGGATGTACTCTGCAAAGAGGTGGGGGCGATGTTCGCGAATGACTTTCTCAAGACAATCATCGTGCAGAGCAAGCGTTCGCAGAAGTTGAACCAGCCCGTCGGGCATGGTCGTGTTGATGGTGTATTCTGGCGCTTGTTGGTTCGTGCCAAGGTGTTGCTGGACGTTTCGAAGAATGGAGCATGCACGGGTGTGGCTGTACATGACGAAGGGTGCAGAGCCCGCTTCAAAGCTGAGCGCATCTTCCCACCTGAACGTGAATCCTTTCTCCGGGCTGACGTTGACGATGTTGAATCGGACGGCTGAAGTTCCAACAGCCTCTGCGATGGTCGCCACGGTTTCCTCGTCGTAATCCGGTCGGCGTTCGTTCACCACGGCAGCGGCCTGAGCCTTCGCTTCTTCGAGCAGGTCGTCCATGAACACCACGTTCCCTCGACGGGTCGACATCTTCCCTTCGGGGAGTTTGATGAACGAGTAGAACATGACTTCCGGTCGGCGCTCCCCCAACTCTTCAAGCGTCAACCCCACCTGCTGGGCTTGCAGTTTGTGGTCCTCACCAAGGACGTTGATGAGTTCGTTGCTCTGGGTCCATTTCCACCGATGGTAGGCGATGTCTCTCGTGGCGTAAAGCGAGGATCCGTCTCCTCTTCGATAGAAAAATTCGGTTTTGCCCTTGAGCCCTCGCTCACCCAAATCAAGGAATTGTGCACCGTTCTCAGCGTGTTTGCTGATGGGTAAGGTTCCCAATTCCTCCATCAGAGAGGCGACATCCCCGTTGGTTACAAACACCGATTCTTTGGTGAAGCGGTCATAGGTGATGCCGAGGCGGCCGAGCGTGGTGAGCATGCCGTCGAGAACGGGTTGATAGGCCGCTTCAAACGATTTGAGCACGGCTTCATCACCGTTTTCACTTGCGTGAACCAGTGCGCCGATGGCTTTCTCAATCTCGGTGGATTGTTCGCTTTCCTTCCTGAGAAGTTGTGCGGCTTGGTACCACCGGACATGTTGGTGGTCGGGCTTGGTTGCCCAGAGCGGGTTGGGAGGGTCCCGTCCTTCGAGCAAGGCCTCGACCTCTTCTCGGCTGAGAGCGTTCAATGCCCACGCCAGGACGGCGACTTGCTTCCCCATATCGTCGACGTAATATTCTGCCATGACCTCGTTGCCCCACAACCGGTGCAAGCGGACCAAAGTATCACCGAGAATGGCGTTTCTCGCTCTCCCGACGTGGAAGGGGCCGTTGGGGTTTGCCGATGTGTGCTCGATCAAAACGCTACGTTTGGGTTTCTCCATGCCGTTGTCAACCCCAACCGAGAGCAAGTGTTTGGCGAGCCACACGGGGTTCACTCGGATGTTGAGGTAGCCGTTCACGGCGTGTATTTCACCGATGCTTTCGTGGGGCTCCATCGTTGCACAAAGTTCTTCTGCGATGCTCAGCGGCGATTTTCTCAAGGCTTTTGCAAATGGAAAACAAGGGAGCGTCAAGTCACCTTGGTCGGCTTCTCGTGCGGGTTGAAGCACGCTTTTGACGAGTTTCCCGTCACCTCCGATGGCCTCCAAGGCTGCCTCCACCAGCGTGATGACGTTTGCCTTGAGCAGTTCCATCGGTCCACCTCACATCAACGGGTATCGGAGAATGGCGGCCAAGCCGCCAAAGCCTTGAATCAGTTGTGAACCTTCTTCGGTGTCCACAGAAATATAGACGACTTCGGTGTTGCTCTCCTCTGCCATGATGGAGAGTGAATCGATGAACGAGATGCTCGCTCGTTCCCGAACGGTATCGTTGGATGCCTCGCAACTTGGACAGTCTGGCAATTCTTGCTGACGTGTCAAGCGTTCTTCCCAGGAACCGTCCTCGCCATGACCGCATTTCTTGCACTCCAATTCAACGATGTTCCCCCGGAGTCCTTCGGAGAGAAGGAGTGTATCGACTGCACCTTTGTCCAGTGCCTCTTTGATCATCATCTCACCGTATGTCGCTTTGGGATGGGTTCGTATCAGTTCGGTCAGGAAACGGTTCATGATTTGCCGCTCAGCATCGAGTTCAATTTCGCCCATGAGTTGGCCTGCGTTTTCGACCAATTCCCGAACGCCTGACTCGTTGGAATACCCCACATCAAATGTCGTTTTAGCGATTTTCTTAGCGATTTCGTGATGGAAATATTCGTTTTTGACCACGAAATCCTTCGTTGCCCCGGGTCCACCGATAATGACGGCCTGGATGTGCTCCAAATTCGGCAACCAATACGCCGAGGCGTGCTCGGTGGCGCGCTTGAAGAAATTGTGAGCTGCCTCTTCGATGAGTCGCTCGAACCGCTGGGCGGATTGACCACCTTGCCGGTGTTTGCCCATGATGTTGGAGACAAGGTGTTCCTGAACGTGAATTCGTTTCCCTGAGGCAATGCCGTAGGCGGCTTCTGAACGGTCGATCACAAACAAGGCGTACGATTTTTTGTCCACCAACATGTCTTCGAGCTGGGTCAATTCAAATCTTGAGTCGCATCGATACCTGAAGGAAATCAAGGGTTGTGGAGGGTCTTGCACCACGACGTTGACCATGCGAGATTTGTTGTTGCCGATAATGATGGAGCCGACAAAAATGGCAAGTCCGTTTTCTCCCGGTGTTTTGAAGCGAGAGAGCGTTGAAATGGCCGACTCAATTGCTCCTTGCACATTTTTCCGGGTGCCTTTCGACTTGATGTTGGCTGCTTGTCCGTGTTCATTTTGGAGCATGGACCTTGCGTCGGAGATCTGTCGGTCTGGTGGAATGATCAGTGTCACAAGTTCGGTTCCAAACCCTTTCATTTCCCGCAATTCTTCAAGGGCGAGTTTCAGCCTCATGCGGCGCGCAGATACTTTTGCATCATCTGCCATGGACTTCCCCCGTTCGCTGGGTCGGGGTGAGGCACTTCAAACCTCGCACACTTTCCAGAATCTTTCCGATGAGCGATTTCAGGGGGATAGGATGAAAACTCGTCCGCGTTGCAATCCGTCCATGAGCAGCGTTCATGTCGTCGCCCTAGGGGGGAGTCTGCTCCGTCCAGAGGAGGCAGCGGACCGGTCGATGTGGATGGGTCAGTTCCGCCAGATGGTTGTCCATTTGGAGGGGAACGGACGAAAAATTGCGTTTGTGGTTGGCGGGGGTTTGCCAGCTCGGGAAGGCATTGAACTTGCGAAAGACACCGTGAGGGACCCGCGCCGTTTGGACGAAATCGGTATCGCCGGTACGCGTCTCAACGCCACGGTTTTGCAGCAAGTGCTGCTTGAAATCGGTTGCGATGTTGCACCCAACATTCCCCACACCGTTGATGAGGCCCGGCAAGCGCTCGAGTCCCATCATGTTGTGGTAATGGGAGGTACCGTTCCCGGCCAGACGACCGATACTGTGGCGGTTCGCTTGGCGGCTGCCGTGCATGCACGTCACTGCATCATCGCCACCAATGTCTCCCACGTGTTCTCAAAAGACCCTCGCAAACACGAAGACGCCGAAGCGTTGACTGAGTTGACGCTGGCCGAACTTGCTGAAATCACCGGAATCGGAGAGTCGCTTGAACCGGGTGCATCAGCCGTTGTTGACCCTGTCGCTGTTCAAGTTGCAACGGATTCGGGCATGAACCTCGCTGTTTTGGATGGAAGAGACCTTTCCCGTTTGGATCGAGCACTGGACGGTGAATTGTTTGAGGGGACGCTCATCAAGGCGTGAGGTGAAACCGTGGTTGATGCAAGGAAAGTGAAGGAGATGGCGGCGAAAAAAGCGAATCAATTCATCGGGAATGTTTCTGGTAAAGTCCCTCCCCACAAACACTGTCGAATCTGTCAGGAGCCGATTCCGGTCTCCGCCGAACCGAGAGTCTGCAAAGAACAAACCTGTCTTGACAAGAACGAGAAGGACGAAAAAAACCAGAAAACGGTCCGAATCGCCATGTTTGTTTTCTTTGGTTTCTTCGCCATCCCCTACATTCTCATTCTCGCGCAGAGGGTCATGGGATGATGATGGTTTAGTCCAAGCCAAACTCTCGGACCAAGAGCAAACGTAGGAAGCGCTGTGCGCTTTGCAAAACCAGCCCTGTAGCCATCAACGAAAGTCCGAGGAGGCCAATCCACACCGCGGAGATGCCGTGGCCGATGATGCTGTCAATTTGCAGCGTGAACTCTTGTGCCGTACGCATGCCCATAGCAGCGCTTGCGGCGAGCAGGCCAAATCCAGGGATGCCGAGAACCAGCAAGGGTTTCTTTTGGGAAAGCGACAACATGGCCCACGTCATCACCGTGAATCCGTGGGACACGGCGGTGAAACTGGAGCCCTTCGGGACATCGTAGCGAATGATGGTGGGGATCTCTTGAACTCGAAGCTGTTTCTCGTGGGCGTCTTCAAGCATCTCGAGGGAAAGTTCCATGCCTTCTGAATCAAATCGTAGCCTCTCGAGCGCCGTTCTGGAGAAGGCACGGAAGCCGGATTGTGTGTCCTTGATGCCGAGTTCGCTCGTGAGGTTGGAGGCAGCCGTGATGACCTTGATGCCGAGTTTACGGTACGCCGGCATATCGGTGCCGCCTCCACCTGCGACAAAACGCGAGCCAATGGTGAAATCCGCCTCGCCTGAGAGAATCGGCCCAAGCATTTTCGGGATGTCATCGGTTTCGTGCTGACCGTCTGAATCAAGCAGCACCATGGCGTCGGCGTCCATCTCGGATGCCTTCAAAAAGAGGGTTTTGAGCGCACCTCCGTACCCTCTGTTCACGCGGTGACGGATGACGGTTGCACCGCAAGCCTCAGCGATTCGTGCGCTGGCATCGGAGGAGCCGTCGTCAATGCAAATCACGGCATCCACGTGGCGAAGGGTGCGGAGAACAACCGAGCCGATGGTCTCCTCTTCGTTGTACATCGGCATGCCTGCGACGATGTACGGTTTTGAGGGTCGGGTGTCCTGTGACACGATTTCCCGTCCACTATGTTCTATATATGGGCTTTTGATTATGAACGGGTGAAACGGGAAAAGGCTTCCTTGTTGGCCTTGGCCATCAAGAAAGCGTTGTACTTCTCGGTGAGAAGGATGACAGGCGTTTGACATGCTCCCTCAGTCGTGCAACTGGGTCACGGTGGTGACGGCACGCTCCCCGGTGAGCACTTTTTCAAGCGCCCCCATCGAGATCACCAACGGCACATAGGCTTGGCCGTCGCTGGTCATGTACGTGCTGCAATCGGCAAAGGCAGCCGTGTTGATGGAGAGTTTGAGCGCTCCACCGGCATTGCTTCGACGAACGTAGCCCACCAGAATGTTGTTGTCCTGCACTTCGGTTTGGGTTTCGGTTTTCGATTTCTTCATAGATTCACCTCCTCCGAGGTCCGTTCCTCAGGACCCGTGTGGATTCCGTTAACGATTATGAAGCCCATCGTGGTCGTTCGGCGTGGAACCATTTCCCTTATACGAATGCCTTTGGTGGTTGGTGCATGCGAGCCTTGGTCACGGGAGGCGCAGGCTTCATCGGTTCCCACTTGATTGACCGTTTGGTTGCTCGTGGGGACAGTGTTGTCGTCCTGGACAATCTCTCAAGCGGAAATCTGGCCTTCATCCAAGGTCACTTGGACTCGGGGAATGCTGTTCTTGTGGAG
>JAUREJ010000011.1:55651-55891 GCA_030827475.1 Candidatus Poseidonia sp. | reverse complement strand
CATCACCGAGAGGAAAATAACGGCTAAACCAATGTAGGTCGAGGGGATGGAGGCGATCGAATCTGAGAAGCAAAAACCCACATCGCACTGGGAAGAAAATCGCCACGAAATATAAGGCCAAACAAGCAAGGTGATGGTCGTGCCCCAGAGCAAGAGGCTCACCACCGCTTGACTCATTTGCATTCTCCAATACTGACGCATCACCCACTTTCGAAAAAAGGAGGCGCTTCCTGTACCTTC
>JAUREJ010000011.1:12539-55641 GCA_030827475.1 Candidatus Poseidonia sp. | reverse complement strand
TCATGGTATCAAGTTCATGCACAGGCCAACCCTTCAAGAACCCCACCGCTGATTGGAGGGGAGAAAAGGGTTCAATCGCTAAAAACGTCCTCAATCTCTGCACGTTGAGGCTTCTCCAGATCCAACCTGTGGAATAGGGCGATGATGGGGGATAAAGAACCCTTAAATTGGCCCCTTCCATTCGTGAAAAAACGTCATCAACTATAAATAGAAACGCCAAAAGGGATTAAATAGGTTCGCACAACATAAGTGAACTGGAGTGGGATGATATGGACGAACAACAAGTAGAAGACATCGTGAAATGCAGCGATTGCGGAAGCAGATCGCTCTCAAGAGATGAAACCCGTGGTGAAGTGGTCTGCGACGACTGCGGTCTCGTGCTGGAAGACAACGTGATCGACCAAGGCGCAGAATGGCGAGTGTTCTCGCCCGAACAAGGGGACCAGCGCGCACGAACCGGTGCACCGATGACCGTGATGCTTCACGACAAGGGACTGTCCACCGACATCGACTGGCAAAACAAAGACTACTCGGGCAAGACCATCAATTCCCGATACCGTTCCCAATTCTACCGAATGCGAAAATGGCAGAAGCGAAGCCGAGTGAGCAACGCGACCGAGCGCAACCTCGCCATGGCTTTGGCGGAACTTGACCGTATGGCCAGCCGCCTCGAACTTCCAAAATCCGTTCGCGAAGCAGCGGCGGTGAACTACAAGAAAGCCGTTGACAAGCGGTTGATCCGTGGGCGTTCCATTGAGGGCGTCGCAGCGGCCTCCCTCTACGCCGCCTGCCGGCAATGTGGCGTGCCTCGTACGCTTGATGAAATCGGCCAAGCCTCCCGAACAGGACGCAAGGAAATCGGCCGGACCTACCGATTCATGGTTCGTGAATTGAAGATGAAAATCATGCCGACCGGTCCCGAGGATTACATCTCAAGATTCTGTTCCGGATTGGGCTTGGATGCCGATGTCGAAGCCAAGGCGTACGAGCTCATCAAAGCCGCTCAAGAAAAAGAACTGACCAGCGGGCGCGGCCCAACCGGCATCGCAGCCTCCATCATCTACATTGCCTCGGTGTTGTGCGGAAAGCGCCGCACCCAGCGCGAAGTTGCTGAGGTGGCCGGCGTGACGGAAGTCACGATTCGAAACCGCTACAAGGAACTCATTCAGAACCTCAACATCGAACTCGACATCTGAGGACCTCGCATCGAGAGCGAGACAATCGGAGGTTGAGAGCGTGAGCAAGAGTCGAACCGTGATTTCGGACGAAGCCTTTGAACGCGTAGCGACGGGTCTTGTGGAGGCACTTGAGCGGGGCACGGAGGCTTGGCCGTTGCCCGAACCTCCCATCAGCGACCCTGACTTCCCCGCCCTTCCACCAACGTCGCCGCATCGGCTGTTTGAGGAAGGCCTAGGGATTCTCACCATCGATCGGGGGATGTTTGACCGCCACCTGAACACGGTGGTTGACCTCATCGTCCCTCATCGGATGAACCTCACGGACGACCCCTTCGAGATTCATCAGAAGTGGCTCCGCCGGCGAATGGACGATGTTGCACACCGACTCCTGTTTCACATCGCTACCGATTGGCTGGCGCAGGCCTTTGACCCTCACGCACCGAACACCGACCGATGGTGGCTCAGCATTGCTCTCATCAACGGCTTGGCCACGGTGCCTCACGGCCAGCCGATTCACCAAGGCTATCATCTGGTTGAATCCATTGCACTCGCTGAGCGTCCCGGGACCTGGCACACGCAACCCGAGGCTGGACCGCAACACATGGATTGGAACCCCCATGCAGTCGTCCCTCGGATGACGAACACCGTCGTTGCCCACGAACGGGGTGTGGACGCCGCTCGCTGGCTGCTGGAGCGCTTGGAAGGAGGCGACCTCGACCGTCGTTTGTTGCTCTTGGAATGGGTTCGCCTCTTGCTTGAACGCCCGCCGCTCATCGAGCCTCTTGGCTTGAAGGAGATTCTGTTGCGTCGAGCCGCCGACCCCGTTGCCGAGGTGGCGAACCGAGTCACCCTTTGTTTGGCCAAGGCTATTGAGGCGGACCGGGACTTTGGTCACCAATTAGCTCAACGTTTGCACGAACGTGAAGAGACTTTGGTGCAACGAGCAATGGCCGATGTGCTCACCCGTCTCTTTCGCCGTTTGACGTGGGACGCCTTGCCTTTTCTTGACGACATGCTCGCTTCGGAAGACGAAGGCGTACTGGCTGCTGCGAGCGCCACGGTGGGCGATGTGAAATTCCTGGACAAAGAACAGTGGGCCGACCGTCTGCGGCAATTGGTGAACCATCCTCTGCCCATCGTGCGTCGAAATCTTGTGCCCAACCTCCGGGAATACGTGGAATTTGACCCTGCAGACCGGCGGGGCGTGCTCTTTGCTTTGTGGCAGGACGGCGACGAGGTTGTGCGGATTCGCTTGCGAGAGCTGTTGCTCCGCATGGATGAGGTGGCTCCGGAACATTTTGCAAACCAAATCAGAACCCTCTACGAAGCGGACGCTGATTTGAACCCGTTGTGGGAGCCGATGCAGGTTCGTCATTCACAGCGCTGCGAGGTGTGGAAGGCGTGGCTTGAAGGGCGGGGTGAAGCCCCTGAAAGCTCCGAACGACGCCTCCACGAATCCTCGATGGAAGCCCCCGAAACCCTTCCTGATTTGGACGATGCTCTCCGTTCCTTGGACGGATGAGTTACTCTTCTTCGTCGTTCAGCGGACCTGCCGTGATGAGCCAGACATAGCCTCCGTTCATCAAGGCCAAAAAGCCGACCAAGGCAAGCAGGAGGCCAGCCGGTTCGGGGAAAAAACCCGAGTTATCAAAGAGGCGAATAGCTCTGGTGGCCAGCAAACACGCCAACCCGAACACGATGACGTTCAACCACGATGTTGTGGGCGAGGCCCAACGGTTCACGGTCGGCGCCACGCCGTAGATCCCAAACGTACGCTTGAACCAAGCGAGGTAGAGGGCCAACATGCCGAAAAGTCCCAGAACACCTCGGCTGAACGAGGCGGAATCCCACGGACCGTTTGGTGCTAAGTCGGTGAAGGTTTGACCCACGAGAAGAAGCCCTGCTCCGAAGAGGAGCGCATCCACATGCTTCTCCTCCATGCAGGATGGCTGGAGGGGGACGCTTGAAAGCATGCTCCTCTTTCGTCACGGTATGGGCGCAGTTCGCGATGCGGTGCTCGTGGCCGCTGGCATGGGGACGCGCATGTTTCCCAGCAGCGCTTTTCTCCCCAAAGAAACGCTTCCGCTCGTCGACGTCCCATTGCTGACGCACCTCGTTCTGGAGGCCAAAGTGGCCGGCATTGAACGCCTCCACGTGGTGGTTTCTCCGACCAAATCCTTCGACGGGATGTTCGAGGATCGTCGAGGCCTGCAAGCGTTGCGCAATCATCTGGACGTTCAGTTGTTTCACGCTGCGGAGGGCATGGAGATTCACACCCACGTCCAACGCGAGCCGAAAGGCGTTGGCAACGCCATCGAAGCCGCCCTCCACGCGATTGACGGCCCGTTTCTGGTGATGTTGGGTGACAATCTGCTGATGGACGACCATGCACCGACCACCGCTTACCGACCCTCCCTCGCCTCCAAACGCCTCATCGAAGCCCACGGGGACCGGGACGGTTCCACGGTGGCTCTGATGGATGTCGGTCTTGAGGAGGTTCACCACTACGGTATTGCAGCAATGCAGTCTGAGACCATCACCGCCCTCGTTGAGAAGCCAACCGCTGATGCTGCACCCAGCACCTTCGCCATGTGCGGGCGATACGTTTTCCCAACAGAAGCCAAAACCATCCTTGCGCAGTGCACCTACGAACTTCATGGCGACCTGCAGAGCATCGCCCTCCTGGAGCACCTCATGAGGCAAGAGCGCCTTTTCGGTGAGGTTTTGACCGACACCCAATGGTACGACTCGGGTTCACCTGTCAAGTGGTTGCAAGCCCAAGTTGACCACGCCCTGCGCCGCTCAGACCTCGCCTCGGAATTTTCCTCGTGGCTTCGCCACCGCCTCGAAGATCATCGCTGACCGGGTTTCCAGAAGGTCAGCGGCTCGGGGGGCTCTCCCATCATGTGGCGCGCAGCAAGGTGGTCGGCGCGTTCGTTCCACCGGTGGCCTCGATGTGCTTTGACGTGCGACCAAGCCAACGGTCGAAGCGCTTGGACCTCGTCCCACAAGGCTTGGACGTGCGCCACCAATTCCCGGTTTGCCTTGGCCTTCCAAACGCCTGCCGCAAGATTCCCTGCATAGGTTGAGTCGGCACGAATCATGGCCGGCTCATCACCGCCCTCAACCAGCAACCATCGGAGGGCAGCCGCAAAACCACTGAGTTCGGCGGTGTTGTTTGAGCCGACTTCTGCGCCGATGAATCCCTCGGCTTGTCGTTCCGTCACCACCGGCCCCGCCGCTTCATGATGAAGCTCGCCGGAACCCTTGCCCAGGCCTGAATCACCCACCACGACCACCATGCCCCACGAGGCAGGGGTGCTTGCATCGACGTTCTGGTTGCCCATGCACGAACCGTCCACGTAGACGGTCCAGTGCGGGTTTTGGTCCAACCGACTCACTCGCCGATTTCTGCTCTGTAAGCGGCGGCGTCCATTAGATCGGCCACAGCGGCCGGGTTCTCAAGCGTCATCTTGACAATCCACCCGTCGCCGTATGGCGAGGTGTTCATCAAATCTGGAGCATCCTCGAGGTCCATGTTGACCTCGGTGATGGTGCCGGCAAGCGGCGCAAAAATCGGGGAAGCGGACTTGACCGATTCCACAACAGCAAACTCGCCCATGTCGCCAACGGTGTCGCCTGCTTCTGGCAGTTCAATGTAAACGATGTCGGTGAGCATGTCTTGAGCGTGGTCAGTGATGCCGATGGTCACCGTGTCACCTTCAACTCGCATCCATTCATGTTCTTTGGTGTAGTACAATCCTTCGGGAACGTCACTCATGGTCTCGCCTCGTGTTCAATGGACAAGCCGAACGCTCATCAATCCACCGATGGACAGACGTCCTATGCTTCCTCGCCGAGGTCGTGGGCCAACACGTCCGCTTCAAGTCTCGCCCACTTGGCATTCACGGATTCCGAACGTTGGACCTCGTTGATTTCGTCGCTCACGCGTCGAGCCATCTCGGTCTCTGATTCATACGAAAAGCGCTTAGCCACCGGTCCAATCCCTCGGTTAACGCTCCAGGCCATCAAGAACATCAAGCCCGCTAAACCGAGGAATCCGAGGAGCACCGGTGGTTGTTCGGTTGGGGTCTGGCCGGCTTGGAGCGCAAAACCCGCTCCCATCAACAACCCCAGACCGGTGCCGTTGAGGAGGCGAATGACTGCAACGGCGGGCGGATGCATACCACGACCAAGCGGCGGGACATGAAGAAAGAACCGATGACTCGGGGTGAACCTAGTAGGTTTCCCGCATCAATTTGTGAATTTTGTAGGGAAGCAACGCTCGGTTGACCGGCGTGACTTCGAGGATGCGACCGTCGTCCCTTCGTCGGATGTCTTGGAGCAGGGGGTGGCGGCTCTTCTTGTGCAGGGTAAGCAAGGTTGGCATGTCCACCTCAAGGGCGCTTCGTACAGCTTGGACGAAGGCTTCGGATTCCACGGAAAATTTCCCGATTTCATCGATCACCAAAACCTCGCAATGATGTTGGGCATAGTCGATGGCCGGGAGAGCGATACGGTCGAGCTCTTCCACGTCAATGCCGTAGCCCAGCACACGGAGGCGGGAATCGATGGTTTTGTGCGCGATGACTCCCTCTTCGCCGGATACGATGTCAATGACCTTGTAGCCAAGACGTTCTCCGTTTTCCAGCAGAGGCTCCGTGCGCAAACCGCCCAAGATGGGTTTTTCACTCGTCCCGCCACGCATGGTGATTTCTCGCTGGCGCTCATCCGAGAGCATCTCGAGCACTTTTTCCATCACGGCCGACTTTCCACTTCGTGGAAGCCCCGTGATGCCAATCTTTGGATGAATACCCATATTCTTCCTGTCCTCCAATTGAACGTGCGAATCTAACCAGTCGGGTTTCTGCTATAAATTATCGGTTCCAAACAACCCACATGTGGTAATCCAGCGAGCCTTATTTCCCGTTCAGCCTACGAGACTGCCGAATTGCGGAAGGAACTCAGGGAGTTCAACCGGGAGCATCTCCAATTCGTAATTGTTGACGTTGTTGTTTGCAGCCCATGCCCTTGCCCACTCGTCAAGGTCCTGATTGTTCAAGTGGTCACACAACCACTGCAGCCCTTCCGTGATAGAGGAGTGGTCGTTGGTCAGGCGGTGTTCAATCTCTTCATGAAGTTCAATGTGGTTGACGCTGTTGCCCAAGACGCTGCCTTCCGGAATGACGGCCCAACGCAATCGACGCTCTTGGTGAGCGTTGACGATGGCCTGGCAGGCCAGACGTGGGCCGTAGGTTGGATGGTCCTCGCCGACCCACATGGCCAACTGGCGTTCGCTTGCCCGGGAAGGAATGTCGGTCCGGAACGCGGGGTGTCGAATGAAGACCTCGCCGGATTCGCTCTCTGAGAAGTGGACACCTCGGATGAAGGGGCGACTTCGCTTCCCCTTGACCCACGTTTCGATGTTTTTTGCGTGGGCCGTCTGGTCGATTTCACCCACACGCACGCGAACGTGGTGTTCGTTGGTGGAGAGCGGGTGTTCGTCGTCGCTGAGGCGGGGCAAGGTTGCAAGCCGGTCAAGCACCTCGAGGGTGTATTTTCGTTCCATTCGGTCCCGGGGAAGGCGGGGCACGGCCCACGTGTCTCGGGCCCATGCCTGCCAACGCTCGTGGCTGAGTTCGAACACGGGCACGCGAGAAGAAAGCCCCTCCCCGCCTTTCCTCAGGTCGGCTCGGGTGATCGGGCCGTGAAGGTGGAGTGGGCATGGCTCGCCGTTGGCGGAAATACCGAGCACAACCACGCCCTGGGTCATTCCGGGGAAAAGCAGGTTCGCTTCCTCAATGGCCCACGCATGGGTCCATGCGTGCTTCGTCACGAGCAATTCCCGGAGCGGGTGGGAGGATTGTTCACGCAACAGGCTGTCAGGTGCAACGATGCGCAATCGTCCGTTGGTGCTCAGGATTTGGAGACTGCGCTCAATGAACAGCCGGTAGAGGTTCACGTTGCCTCGCATGGTGGAGAAACGAGGCGTACCGTTGTCGCTGATGGTGCGCAATTGCTCGCCGAGTTCTTTGCGGAGTTGACTGCCGTTGTTCATGCCTCGGAACCGGTCCTTGATGCGCAGCCACGGAGGGTTGGTCAACATGAGGTTCGGGGCTGTCCAAGGCCATTTTCCTTGCAAAGCGTCGCCCTGTTGAACACCGGCATCGAGCAAGGTTTCCATCTCTTTTCGAGAGATTTTCCCTGGTGTTTCAGGTCCGAAGCTGACGAGTTCGTGGCGGATGGCCTCAAGCAGCAAACGGGTCTTGGTGCTCGCCACGACCAGCGGGTCGATGTCGAGCAGTTGGATGTTGGAGAACAGACGGCGGGTGTCTTCCTTTTGCACATCGGGTGCGGCTTTTTCATGCGCTTCGGCATGAATTCGAATCAATCGGGCATGAAACAAGCCCCCGCCAGCAGCGGCATCGGCGACAGGGAGGGGAATGCCACTGAGGGTTCTTGTGCCGCTCTGAACAGCGCCCCTCTCGGTTGCATCGTCCACTTCGGCTTCTTGGGAAGCGTTTGGAAGGTTGAGTTGCTCAACGTGTTGTCGGAATCCAGGAGGCAAATTGCTCATCAAGAAACTCGAGGGTTGAACCGGCTTGGTTGGATTGACCAAACACTCCCGTAATTCGGAAGCGATGACGGCGTCGGCCAGACGGGGTGGCGTTGGGTGTGCGCCCCGAGGAGAGCGGCCGTCGGTTTCAGCATCGTGCCGAGCGAGAAGGTGGTCCAGAACATGGCCGGGGTCGGTCAAGAGGTTGGCTGGAAGGGTTGGCCAATCCTCGGGGAGAAGGGCGGCAATGGGTTGGAAGGTCTTGAGAGACTTTTCCCAAGTTGTGAGCCAAATGTCAATTTGTTGCGTTCGGTCAGCGAGGCACCGGTCCAATCGTGCATACCACCCACTTACGCCGTTTTGCATCATCCCCACCAAACCGTCCGGACGGCTTTCCCGCTTTGAAGGTGTCCTTTCGGACAAGGCTCCTTTGAGGCCGGTTTCACGGGTTGTTGGGAAAGATGCTGCTGAAGCCTGCAAACCAATGCCAACCCTCGGTCACCCAATCCAACACATCGGCCAACTCTGCGGTGGTGATTTCGCCAGCTTTGGCGATGGTTTTGAGCGCACGCATTTCCTTTCGGTCGTACGCACCGTCAACGGCAGCGACCAAGGCAGCATCCCGCAGGATGAGGCGAACGAAGGCAGCATCGAGATTGGCAAGTGATTGTTCCAAAGGCACGGGGTGCTCAAAGCCGGCCCGAACGGTCGTCCTGGATTCGGGATGGATCATGGCTCGCCCCATCAACGCCTCGATGACGGCGATTTCTTCTCGCACCAATTCCCCGTCTGCTGCTGCGATGTAAACGAGAATATCCGCATAGCGAACGAGTTCCTGCGGAGTTCGATTCCCAATCCCGTCCGGGAACATGGCCTCACTCCTCAAGTGAGTCCAGAAGTTCGTACCCTTCCTTCATCCATTTGTAGCCCTTGACGGTCCATTTGAGCAACTCATCAACGGCGTCCTCGCGCAGACCAAGGTGTTCGGAGATGTCCTCGAGCGCATCTCGTTCATCTTCGTCAACGGTTCCGTCGGCGGCCGCCATCATCACGGCATCCCGCAGGGCAAGACGGCCGGCTTCGCCGTGCAAATCGTCCAAGCACTCTTCCAACGTGGGGGGGTTTTTGAGCGCAGCACGGATCATCTCCCGTTGATTTGGGGAGAGCAAGGCTGTCCCCAGGCGTTGTTCAAACATGGCCATCTCATCAACGGTCAGTTCGTTGTCAATTCGCGCCATAAAGGCAAGCAGACGGGCGTAGGCAAATCGTTCCTCACGAGGGAGTTTGTGCACGGTGTCGGGCAGCATGGGACCGACTGGCGCGCTTCTTCCCAATGAACCCAACGGCGACGGTCCCGCACCACACCCCAATCTTGAAACCCGCGCAGAGAAGCGGAAAGCATGGTCCAGCACGAGGATGTTGAGGTGGTGATTTGGACCGGAAGAGGTTGTGGTGCCTGTGTTCAGGCCAAGCAATTTCTCGGCCGTAAGAAGGTGGTGTTCAAGGAGCGCCGCCTCAAGTCCGATGCTGCCACACAACGAGCCTTCGCGAAGGCAACGCGCGGTGCTCGGACCGTTCCGCAAATCTTCGTTGGCGAACATCATGTTGGGGGTTTTGACGACTTGTTGCAGATTGAGAAGACCGGGGAATTGGACGTTCTCCTCGGCCGAGCAACAAATCTCCCCCAGCGCTCGGTCGTGCAGCGGTTTCTTCGGTGGTTGGGCTTCTAGGTCTACCCGAACAACCCTTCATGAACATGAACCGCATGACTCCGTTCATGCATCCAAGGGTTAACGTGCTCGGAACACCGCTTGAAGCATGTTCAAACGACCCGTTGACAGGCTGGTATCGGGACGGATGTTGCAACACCGACGACAACGATCGTGGATCCCACACGGTGTGTTGCGTGGTGAACGAAGCCTTCCTGAACTTCGCCAAAGAACAGGGAAACGACCTCATCACGCCAGCGCCGCAGTTCAATTTTCCTGGCCTGAAGTCGGGCGATTCTTGGTGCGTTTGCGCCCGTACATGGTTGGAAGCGGTCAACGCCGGTCAGGCCTGCCCGGTCGATTTGGAATCAACCCATAGGCGAGCGCTCGACATCATTCCTCTCGATGTTCTTGAGACGCATGCGGTTTGACCGGTGTGAATTGAAACACAAAGGTCCGCATGGTGAACCAAATCAGCACCCCCCATGCGAGCATGTTGGCGACACCCATCACGTGGATCAAATCTGGAAATCGCTTCGCCAGCCACCCGATGGTGAGGCTTGACCCAACCAAACTCCCAACATAGACCGGAACAGCAGTGGGAAGCGTCCATGCCAACGATTTGTGGTCATCAAACGTGAACCATCGGTGGACGAAGTGGGCCAAGACACCAGTCAAACCCCAAGCCAAGCCCCAAAGAAGGCGGACGTCTGTTTGCGGGGAGGCCCACATTGAAACAGCCCATCCAACAAAGAAGAGCGAGCTGTTAAACGCCCCTGCCAGACCAAAGCGGATGAGTGACCCTCGAGGCGCCCACCGTTGGAGCGCTCGGCTGAACACGGTGTCATTCGTCACGGCGACCCACGTTCCAAAAGCATCCAGCCTACAGATAAACAAGCCTCAGGTTTGTTCACAGAAAGTCCTCACCGTTCTCTTCCTCTTGATGCTTCTTCATCAATTCGCGAACTGCACCCTCTTGTTGATGCTTTTCAAACCATCCGGATGCCACCAGGTCCCCGAGACGTTCAACACCGGCTTCGACCATGTCAGGGTCGCTTTGCTCGGCCTCAATCCACCGTTTTTGCGCGGTTTTGGCGTAATTGGCGTTGGCTTCTTCCAGCAAGGTTTCACTGTGAAGCAACGGCCCCTCAAGCCCCTCATAGTTGGCCTCGTGCTCGGCAGGATCTCTGCGAGCGGAGGCCGTCGCAAACGGGCGCGTTCCGTCGTCAAACGCAGGACCTTTTTCGTCCATGCCCCGTTGACGACGATGCTCAAGATGAACCTGCTCAGCATCGGCAAATTGGTGAGTAAAGACGTGATGAAGCATTTCTCGTTCCGATTCGGTGAGGTCCATCTCCCCCAACCGACCCCAATCCATCTCGATGGCAGCCAACAGAGATTCCAGCCGCTGTTCAAGTACACGCCGAGCTCGAACGGTCCGACTCGCTCCACCGGCAACAACGAACAACGTTGCAATGAGAATCACCGCAACCACTCGTAAGGAGGTGCCTTGCCGATAAGCAACGAAAGCGCCGACATTCAAAATCAGCAGAAAAAGCAACAATCGGCGAACAGTGACCCAACGGCGTTGCGTTTCCTCGGCGAAAAAAAGCTTCATGATCGCTTCATCGCCAGCGGGCATGCCGTTCACCTCGTGCCGCTGGCCATCCGCTCAACGGTCGCGAGGGTCTCTTCCGTCAATTCGGTGGTGGCTTCCCATCCCATCGTCTTCAAGCCGTTGGCAACGCCCGCATCAACGATGGTGTTCATCCGTTCGACCGCATACTGGAGGAGCATGCTGCACATCAGAAGCGTGGCGAGCGCGAATTCCCAACGAGAAGAATACGCCACGCCAACGGTCACCAACAGGATCACAACCCCAGCAAGGAGAACTCGAGTTTTCATTTTCTGCTTGGTGGCCAAGGCGTCGAGAACCCGTTGAGCTCCGTCTCGCTTCCCACCTCCCGCCATGGTGTTCGCAGCGTGGGCCTCATGGTGAAGATGCCGATTGGAGGCGCAACCATTCGTTGATGTCCCGGAGGTGCCGTTGATAGGCCTCACCGTCTTGACCCCCTTCTGAAACCATCACGCTGTCGTTCATTGTGAAGTGTCCCCGGGGTTGCGTGATCAAGTGTTGAAGCAAATTGCTCATGGCCTCTTGCATTTTCGCCGTTTGCTCAACCTGTACATTCAACAACCGTTCCATGCTGTTGAAAACCACATCGTTACGTTCTTGTCGGGCTTCAAGGGCCCTGGATGCCGCCGTCATCGCCTCCTCTTGCCGTTTGAGCAGTTCCCGCGCAGCTGGACTTCCCACCGCATCACGCCGGTGCAATTCGTCAATGGCCTTGTTCAATTCAAGGTGGCGTTGGGTAAGGGCCCGTTGCAGATCTTCGACATGAACATTGGCTGCGCGCAATTGCCTCGAGACATCGTTCGCCTGCTGATGCATCCGTCGCAACTCGCCTCGATGGTGGGTGGATTCGGAGAGGAAAGCAACGACGATGGCAAATCCAAGAGCCATTTCGGGGTGAACCATCATCGAGGTCGCACCGACCCAAGCCATACTTCCAAAGAACACCGAACGTACCAATCCCATGTTGAATCAATACGACGCCGTGACATAAAGTCCCGAGTTGGGGATGCCGCGGGGCCCCTAGGTTGAGAGCAAAATAAAGCAGTCATCGTCGACTTCCAACAACAGGCCGGTGGTGAGCAGATGGTCCAGCGCTTCGTCGATTTCGTCATCGTCGATGTTTGAGGCCCGGGCGTGGTGGAAGATGGCTTCGAGCGTGGCCACACCCTCGCCCTTAGCCAACTCTTGTTCCACGGCGATGACGATGGTCTGGCAGGCGATGGCCAGCAAGGGGTCGTCGGTGTTGTCGTGAGGGAGAAGGTCGAGGAACACGTTGGATGGATGCCGTTCTTCGTTCGCATCGGGCGTTGGCCGGTCCATCACCCGTTCGCCCAAACCACGTAGGCCATGCGGTTCGTTGAGGTCAAAGCAATCGAACAAATTGGTTTGATGGGGATCGGCCTCCTCGGCTTCGTTCGGCTCAACTTCGAGTCGCCGACCGAGGTCTTCCAACCGTTGAAGGCGCTGGTCGATGACGATCTTCTCTCGTAGCAAATCCACCGCGAGCAAATCCATCGCGAGGTTGGCTTGCTCGATCATCCAATCGTGGACGTTCCACTTGGGATTGATGCCGAGCATCGTGTCAACGAGTTGGCGAACTTCGGCAGGCAAATCCTCCGCGGAGACACGGCGTTCCTGCTCGTTTTGCCTTTCGTCCGCCATGCTTGGTTTTCCATCGTGACGGCCTATGAAACATCCCCTCGCAAAACAAAAGTCTCGTCTTCTTTCTTGGAGTGAAGCCGAGCAAAACCGACGCAATCCGTGGTTGGAAAGGGGCCTGAAGAACCGTTCATGAACGAGGGTTTTGTTCATGTAGAAGGTTCCATTGGGCCAAACCATGAGTGACCATCGCATCACGGTTTTGCCCGGCGACGGAACGGGTCGCGAGGTGGCCTTGGAAGCTCAGCGGATTCTTGATACGATCGAGGCGAACACCAATCACGGCTTTGAACAAACCGTCATCGAATGCGGCGGTCAACATTACTTGGCCACCGGTGAAGAATGGGCTGAAGGCTCCTTTGAGTTCTGCAAAAACGAAACCGATGCCATCTTCCTCGGGGCCATCGGCTACCCAGGGGCACGCCTTCCAAACGGCGACCTCGCCGGCGGCTCGGTGATTCTTGGTCTGCGAAGCGGTCTGGACCTTTATGCAAACGTCCGCCCCATCAAACTCTACGAGGGAGTGCCTCACAAAATCCACGGCGGTTTCCGACAAATCTGGCAGCCCGGCATGGTTGACATGACCATTCTACGAGAGAACACGGAAGGTCTCTACCACGCATTGTTGCGCCGGAGTGCCGACCGGGCCCAAGGGCGACCGGAATACGAACCTGAGCCCATGACCTTCCCCGGTCTCGAAGGCGAGGTGGCCTACGACCCTCGGCCCATCTCTCGTGCCGGCTCCGAACGTTTGATTCGCATGGGCTTTGAAATCGCTCAAACTCGAAACGGAGCACCGGCCGACGGGGTGCGTCGGGTATCATGCATTGACAAATCCAACGTCACCCGAGGGTGTCAATTGTTCCGTGCCACCTTCGACGATGTCGCCTCTTCGTACCCCGACACCGAGGTGGACTACGGCTACATCGATGCGTTCATGCAGTGGATCACCCGCTCTCCCGAACATTACGACACCGTGGTGACCTCCAACATGTTCGGCGATATCGCCACCGACTTGGGAGCCGTTCTGCAGGGCGGCATGGGCATGGCCTCCTCCGGCAACATCGGCGACCATCACGCCTTCTTTGAGCCCGTTCACGGTTCGGCTCCAAAGCACGCCGGTCAAAACAAGGTCAACCCCATCGCCACCATCAATTCCATCCAGATGATGTTGGATTACCTCGGTCGAAAGAACAACGACGAGGATTTGGTTTCCATCGGCCGTTTGATCGACGAAAGCGTCGCCGACCACCTCAAAGACGGAAAGATGCTGACCTACGATTTGGGCGGCACCGCATCCTGCTCGGCCGTGGGCGAAAGCATCGCTGCAAAACTTGGTGAAAAATTGAAACAACGCTAAGCGTTGTTGAGCCCCTCAAGCATGGCTTTGTGGGCATCCTTCAAAGTTGCTTTGTGGTCGTAGGGTACACGTTCATCGTCTTCCTTCCACGAGAGCATGGTCGACAACGCTCTGGAAAGTTCATCGACGACGGTGATGCTGGCTTGTTGCGCCGAGCGAGAGAGCGGGTTAAGGTCGATGACGATGACGGTTTTCCCCATCGCCACCAACGCTTTGCATCGGTCCCCGTCCTCAAGCGGCACCAAGATCACATCGCTGTCGAGAATGCCTTCCTTGTGACACGCGGCCCGAGGACCTTTGAGACCAGGGAGGGTCGCGTCGGGTGCATCACCGAGCACGAGAACATCCAGTTGCAACGCTATTTTTCGCTCCTCAATATAACGCAAAAGCGCCGCCATTCGTTCAGGTGTTCGGTAAAAGATGTTGATTTCAACCGGACAAGAGAGCCGAGCAGCAAGACGCAACATGTCGTCCGCAGCGAGGGCAGTAACGTTCCCGTTCAAGCTCAAAATCGGGCGCTTGGCTTGACTCAATCGATGCATGGCCTCGCCGGCAGCGATGCGAGCACTTTTCGTCGTTCGTTCCCCGAGAAGATAATCGAAGGCTTCTCCACGCCCGTGTGCGATCATTGCACTGTCTGCCAGCATCCCCCGTTTGGCCGCCGCTTCCAAGCGATGCCGCATCAACAGGGATGCGTAACGCGGGTGGCTTGGGTCGGCCGCAATTTCCTCCACGTGCTCACCTCAAGCGCCCTTCACGAGCATGCTGATGTCCAGCGGAGGAACCCCTCGATTGATGGCGCTTGTCGAGACGACGTCCAGCCCGCATTCGTGCCAGGATTTCAACTCGGAGAACACGATGCCGCCACTCGCTTCGAGGACGACGTGTTCGCGAATGCCTTGGTCTTCCATTTGCTGGCTGACCGACTTGCACGTCTCAGGATCCATGTTGTCAAGCATCACGACGAGTCGGTCAAGCCCTTCAGCAGCACGTCGCTGCGCCCAGATCATGGCAGCAACAAGCGCCTCTTTCTCGGTTCGCACCTCGACTTCGAGGAAGGCACCGGTGTTCTCCATGTCGACGGATTGAAGGTAGGCCACCAGGCGTTGGTCATGCCCGTTTATCTCGGTGTGCATGGTCGCCAAATCGTTCTCCTTGATCATCGTGGCATCGCCCTTTGACAAACGATGCGTTAACCCACCGCCCATGTGGACGGCCCACTTGTCGAGCATCCCCCACACCGTTTTCCGAGTTGAGGCGATTTGTTTTGGAGCGATGGCCGACCAGCGCTTGGTTTCGGTGGCGATGCCTGAAAGTTGACCGAGCACGTTCAACATGCATCGCTCAATCGCCAAGACGCTTTCCCGGTCGCCGGTGACCACGGCGATCTCGTCCCCGGATGCCACGCGCTTGCCATCTCCAGCAAGCCAGGTGATGCGAACGGAAGGCGCCCAGATTTGAAGCAGATAATCCACAACAGCGCCGCCGACGACCAAACCGTCCTGGCGAGCGAAAACGGTGGCTTCAACAGCCTCTGAGGAACTTGAAAGCGGCATGTCAATACCGTCATCGCCCACGAAGGCGGTCACCCAGCGGTCGATGCTCGCCATGAGCTTCCGGCTTGCCCCGTCTTCCATGGTCCACAATTCATGCCCACGGTCGTGGGGAAGTCGTGGGGCTTCGGCCATGATGGATGGAGTGCCTACCTCCACTTCAAAGCACCCCTCCAACGACCTTTTGACGCAACCCGCTCTCCCTCAAACATGGCGCGGGTGACGGTGGTGGGCGCAGGTCTTGCAGGCCTTGCGACCGCTTTGTACGCCACAACCGCTGGACACCACGTCGTGGTGCTGGACCGTCGTGAGCGCTTGGGGGGATACGCAACCTCGCAAACGGTGGACGGTGCACCCTTCGGTCACGGTTTGCATCTTTTGCTTCGACGCGGACCGCTGTCGAACTTGGTCAAGAAGATCAGTCGGCTTCCCACGGTGCTCTCAGCACCCCGATTGGATCGGTTGAAAGCGGTCAAGATCGGTGTTCTCCGCCCCCGAAACAGCGTACGGAAAGCGGCCGAACAACGGCGCGCACTTCGTTCACGTTCATCGAACGAACCAATCGTTCAGGCCGCTGCTTTGTTTGCGGGTTCAGGCCATCCAAACTTTGGGTACCGCTACGAGGCCCTGCTGAAACAACGCCTGGCGGTCGTCGGTGAAGGATGGGCAGGCCTCGTGGGAAGGATGGCGGCTGCACTTGACGAAGTGGGCGTGTTGATCGAGGCGAACTGCGAAGTTGCTTCCCTTGACTCCGGGCGCGTCACCCTTGCTGACGGGCGTTCGTTTGACAGCGATGTGGTCGTCGTTGCGTGCGGCTTCAAGCAAGCTCGACGTTTGTTCAACGACCTCGGACACGACCTCTTTGAAGATGTTCGCCCGGTGTTTGCGAGCACCCTTGACCTCACGTTGTCCTCTCGCCCACTTGAGATGCTTCACGGCATCATCGATGGCGACGAAGGTGCGTATGCGTTGGATTTGAGCAACATCCAGCCGCGATGGGGCCTTTCGGGGGCTTACCTCTCGTCGGTCATGGTCGAGCGTGAAGGCGAAACAGGGGATGCTCGCTTGGGTCGCCTTGAGGGTTTCTTGGATACCCACGCCCCCGGCTGGCGCACCCATGTCATCCACCGCAGCCATCAAACCCATGTCGCCGTGCAAACCGTCGGCCAAAAACCGGCCTTTGACCGGCTTGCCGACCACGGCATTTTGCTCGCTGGAGAATGGGTGGAGAGCGAACATGTGCTGGCCGACGCTGCGGTCGAAACGGGACGGTTGTCCGGCCAAAACATCGCACGGGCCATGGCTTGAACGCTTATTCACCGGCTTGAACACGCAGCGCCATGCGCTTCGTCTCTTGGAACGTCAACGGGCTTCGTGCTGCCATTCGCAAGGGCATTGACGCTTACTTTTCATCCCTTGAAGCGGACGTGACCATGCTCCAAGAAACCCGGACATTGGAAGAACAGCTTCCTCCGGGGTGGTCGTGGCCCTCAGGCTGGCATGTGACGTTGCATCCGGCCGAAAAGAAAGGGTATTCGGGCGTTGCAACGGCTTCCGCCAAACCCCACAACGTGCTCGGGCGAGGCAAGGGCGGTCGTTTGGACGAGGAGGATACGGAGGGGCGCGTACTCGTCTGCGAAATCAACGGCGTGGTCTGCATCAACACCTACCTTCCCAGCGGATCTGCGAAGGACGAACGCCAAGCGTTCAAGGAAGGTTGGATGGACGAATGGCGAGCATGGCTCAAACCGTTTACGGAAGACGAGCGCCCCGTGGTGGTGTGCGGCGATCTCAACATCGCCCACACGGAAGACGACATTTGGAACCCAAAAGGCAACACGAAGAATTCGGGGTTTCTTCCTCACGAGCGTGAATGGTTCACCGAACTGCTTGCAGACGGTTGGACCGATGCGTTTCGTCACCTTGCCGGGGACGGTGTCAAAACCTATTCATGGTGGTCAAACCGAGGCCAAGCGCGAGCCAAAGACCGGGGATGGCGTATCGATTATTTCCTGCTTAACGAAGCTGCAGCCAACGTCCTCGTTGATTGTTCAATCGTTCGACAGGGCGGCCTCGATGTCTCCGATCACGCTCCATTGGTGCTCGACCTCGACCTCTAAGCATCGGTTCTGCCGAACTTGTGGCGGAGTTTTGAGACCACCCAATAAACACCGTCTCGCAGCGGGAGCGGGACGAGCCACGCAAACGGGAACAACGCTGCATAGTACCAACGCATGGTAAGAAGCAAACGAATGGCGCCCGCAGACCGAACGTGGGTCTTTCCGTGACGAACCACGAACAGCGTGTCGAGGGATTGCAGGCGTTCAGGGAAGGTCGCGATGAGCGCTTGCCCCTCCGGGGATTGAATGCCGAGAATGACGAGCTCACCTTCTGTGCGTTGACGGCGGCGGAGGAATGTGGCGAGCCCGTTGCACATCACGCAATGGGCATCGATGAGAAGGGTGGTTTCGCTCACAACATCACCCAAGCGCTTCCTCGGCGGCGCTCAACACGACCAGCAGAGCGTCAACTCGGTCCCGCAAGGCTTGAAGATCGGTATCGCTGACCGATATTCGAAGCGTCGTCAATCCGGAGGAGGTTTCTGTATCGACATCCAAGCCGTGCCCCTCCGCGGCGGCCTTGAGCACACCGGCGACCTCCGAAGACCCGGACCAGCGGACCTCCATTGCGTGCATTTCGCCCATGAACGGACCTTGAGGTGGGCTGATATGAGTCTAACCGTCCCATGAACCATGGCGCAGCCCTCCGGCGACCCGTTTACGCTTGCGGGCAGCGGTGGTGTGGTGCTCGGAGAGGCGCGTACCAGTCATGAGGGGCGAAACGCCGTCCTTCTCGTTCGGGGTCAGGCGGACACGAGGGAATTGGAAGCCCTGGCAGCAACCATGGGGATTTCGATCGTCGAAACCGTTGTGCAACCCGGTCGAGAAGACCCTCGGACCTTCTTGGGAAAGGGCCGGTTGTTGGACATCGCCGACGAACTCCAAAGCCGCGTCCCCGGCCACCCGTGGGCGAAGGTGGACTTGGTGTTGGTGCACACGAATGCGACGGCTCGCCAACTCGTGGGCATCAGCTCCGTCATCGGTCTCGAGATTTGGGATCGGGTTCGCTTGTTGCTCTCGCTGTTCACCGCCCATGCTGCATCGGTCGAAGCGCGAACGCAGGTCCGTATTGCCCGACTCCAGTCGGACCGCACCGTGTTGCGTGAATTGGCGAATCAACAAACCATGGGCGAACGAGCGGGTTACGGTGGTGGCGGTGTCACCGCTCTGCAAAACGTCATTGCGAACTTGAACCGGGAATTGACCAACCTTCGAAAGCGGCAACGCAAGCACCACAATGCGCAACGAGAGCACCGACGGCAACGGGCACGTAGCGGAGCGATGACGGTCGGTTTCGTCGGATACACGAACGCAGGCAAATCTTCGCTGTTCCACCGCTTATCCGGAAAACAGGTGCTTATCGAAGACAAATTGTTCTCGACGTTGGAAACCACCGTGGGTAGGATGGAGAAAAGTCCGAGAATTTTGCTGGTTGACACGATTGGATTTATTGATAATATACCAAATGCTACACTTGCAGCATTTAAAGCAACTATTGCTGAAGCAATTGATGCTGATTTAACGATGCTTTTGGTCGACGCCTCCGACCCGTTCCTTGAAATTCGTCGAAAGGTCAAAACCACCCGGCGCGAAATCACCGAACGGCAAGGCCTGGACGGGGAGGGTTTGAGAGATCGACTCCCACCTTGCTTGGTGTTGACCAAGGCGGACAAAATTTCACCAGACCACCTCGCCGCGGTGATGGACATCGTTCAGGAGTTCGGGTTTCTCGACCCGTTGGTCATTTCAACGCACGAAAATACGGGCCTTGACGCGTTGCAACTTCGTGTTCGAGAGCACTTGTTTGGTGCACCGTCTACGGTTCTAATCAAGGCGCCCCAAGCAACGGATGACGATGCGAGCGAACGCATCGTTGCGGACATCCACGAAGCCGGCATGGTCGAAGATCAAGAGGTTTTGAGCGACGGCACCGTACACTTGGTGGTTTGGGCGGCTGAGGAACAACAAGCTCGGCTCAAACGACGTTGGGCCGGGCGCATTGACATCAAGTAGGTCGGCCTTCACCCCTTCCCTATGGACGGGGATTCGGACGCTCCCGCCACTTATCTCGATGAGATGGTGGACGAAACTCCAATGTTGTTCGCAACGTCCGACACCGTCCTGACCGTCGAAGACCCACGAATGCACCCCGTCGGAAAAGCCACGGCGATTTTCCTGCTCTTCACCTGCATGCTCGGGTTTCTCAACGGGCTTGATTACGCCTCGCCCAACGACGGTTTGGTCCGCCCGGACGAGTTTGTTTACCGCCTTGCGCAAACGGCCCCTGACGACACGGCCACGTTCCGAGGTACCGTGCAGGACACATTGGGAACCCCTCTGGTCAACGCCACGGTCTACGTGTCGTGGTTGGATGACACAACCCAGTTTTGGGTAGCGGAAGAGACCCTCACCGACGATTCTGGAGCGTACCTCTTCGAGGGTCTTGACCCCGGTCTTGTCAGGGTTGACATCATCGTGAGCCGTGATGGCCATCGCGACGTTTACGCCAATCGGGTCCTCCTGTCACCCCCAGCGTTGATTGAACCCATCGGATTTACGGCGTTGGATTTCACGTTCCCACCAAGCGAGGCCTTCGCTGCAGCTCCGTGCGAATCGGCGAACGAAAGCGGTTGTGAAATCCGGACCATTGACAAAACACCCTCCCAGATGGATCACCCGTTGATGGACCCGAGCGCAGCCACCGGCTACATTCTCGTCGGGTTTGCGTTCATGGGCATATCGCTGATCTCCGCCGGCTTTGCGATTTGGTCGCTCAAATCCGGCTCCGTTCTCGTGCTCCGAACCGCTACCGTTCTCGCCTTTTTCACCATGGGGCACTACTATTCGGCGTGCATTTTCGGCCTCATGGCGTTTCTGCTTACCTTTGCCATTCCCCGCCGCCACGTGCCTTTGACTGGGGTGTGAAGTTCACAACCAGTTCACGAGGCCCGTGTCTACATCGTAGATCGCACCGTGGACGGTGGCCGCTTCGTTGAGCAACGGATGGGACTGCAGTTGCGCAACGTCGTGTGCGAGTTTTTCCATCGGCTCAACGATGATCCTTGGTTCAAAGGATGAGAAATCCTTTCCGCTGCTCGCAGACAGGGCCGCTCGCAAACCGTTGAGCGTTTGACTGGCCATGGCGCATCGCGTGTGCGGCATGATAACGATGCATTCGCAATCCAAGACATGACTGGCGAGCACGATGTCGTTGAGAATTTCCGGGTTGAGTTGTCCGCCGGCGTTCCTGATGACTTTCATGTCCCCCTCCTTGAGGCCGAACAAGGCGTGGGGGACGATCCTCGAATCCATGCACGTGACCAACAACAAGCGTTGACCGGCTCTTCCTGGAACGGAACCTGCGGTGAATTGAGCGGCGTAGGCGGCGTTTGCGGCACGCAACTCAGCAAGGAGCTTCGGTTCATCGGTCATGGTTTGGTTGCCGAATCGGTAGCATTTGGTTGTTCCTTGGTCGATTGGAACGATTTCGGTGCTGGAGCGACGCAACCATGCGACCTCCTTATGGTGGTCCAAGCGGTGCAGGGGGCATGGACCTCAACAGCGCGACGTGGATGGTTCGCTCCTTGGACGAAGCCGTTTCCGCAGTGCTCGTTGATGACGAGGCCACGGTGTTCGCCGGAGGTTGGAACGGACGGGTGGCTTGTTGGGATGCAGAAGGCAACAGCCGATGGACGGTCCAAACCGAAGACAGGATTGGTGCTTTTGCGTTGGGGAAGGAGTTGCTTGTCGCTGCGAGCGGCCTCCATCTCGTGGCGCTTGAACGGACGACGGGCAAGCAGCGCTGGTCGGTCGCTCTCGAAGGCAGTGCTGACGCCGTGTCGTGGTGGGAGGGTGACCTTCTCGCGGTCTCTTCGGTGTACGATATTGAACACAACGACTTCATCGAATCGGCGATTTGGCGCTTCACGGAAGAGGGTGAACAGGTCTGGATTGAACGCATGGATGAACGGCCCTGGGCTCTTTTGGCCAGCGGTGAGCACCTGGTTGCGGGGCTTGGCCGGCCGAGATGCGGGGTCTTGGACTTGAGTGGTGGACCCCCGTTCACCCACACCAAAGCCCCCACCTCCTCCCCGACGACCGTTGGTTCGGTCTCATCAACCGGCGTGTTGTTCGGCCAAGCCGACGGAACCGTCTATGCGCTTGACGGGGCGGTGCGCTCCACGGAAGCGGGTTCAATTGAGCACCTGACGTGCATGGTGAAGGGGTACGTGGCGACCTCCGATGCAGGCCAAACCGTCGGTCGAACCGATGACGGAACGTTGTGCTGGGAATCAAAGGGGAACCCGGTGTCTGCTCAGATGGAAGCCTTTGCCCAGGACGGTGTTTCCATGTTTTGGATCGCCCGTGACCAAGGACAAAACAGTCAACTTGAGGTCTGGGGTACCGACCGAACCGGTCGATTGGCCCGTGGAAACATGTCCCGGGTTCTCGCCATGGACGGCACTTCCGAGCGCGCCGTTGTTGGTTGCGAAGACGGCAGCGTGGTCGTGTGGGACCGGGGCATGATGTTGCGCCGTCTTCAACAAACGTCTTCCGTAGCCGAGCCCGAGACCGACACACGCGCTTCGGCGTTGCAAGCCAAGCTGCGTGCGCTGCGTCAGACCTCTTTGGACGATTGACGGGGGCCGGTCATGGTTTCAGGACGAACCCAGCGGTCAAATTCTTCGTTGGTGAGGAAACCGAGTTCAAGCGCTGATTCACGCAACGTCGTTCCTTTTTCATGAGCGTTTTTCGCAATTTTCGCCGCCTTGTCGTAGCCGATGTGGTTGTTCAACGCCGTCACCAGCATCAAGGAGTTTTCAAGATGGGATTGGATGTTGGCTTCAACCGGTTCAAGGCCTTCAACACAGCGTGTTCGGAAGGTTCGGCAGGCGTCACTGAGCAGGTCCACCGAGTGAAGGAAATTGTGGATCATCATGGGTTTGAACACGTTCAATTCGAAGTTTCCTTGGCTCCCACCGATGGTGATGGCGGTGTGGTTGCCCATCACCTGGCAGCACACCATGGTCATGGCTTCCGATTGGGTGGGGTTGACTTTTCCTGGCATGATGGACGAGCCCGGCTCGTTGGCTGGCAGCGCCAATTCTCCGAGACCGCAGCGAGGACCTGAGCCAAGCCAACGGATGTCGTTGGCGATCTTCATCAACGACGCAGCCAAGGTGTTCAAGGCCCCTGAGGCCGCTACGATGGCGTCGTGCGCTGCAAGTTGTGCAAATTTGTTCTCGGCGGTGCAAAAGGTCAGTCCGGTGATGTTGGCGATTTCGTCGGCCACCATCTGGGCGAACAAGGGGTGGGCGTTGAGCCCCGTACCCACGGCGGTTCCTCCCAGGGCCAATTCAAACAAATCGTCGAGCGCGAAATCCAATCGACGCAGATCGGCATCCAATTGTGCAACCCATCCCGAAGCCTCTTGCCCCAACGTGAGTGGGACGGCGTCCATAAGGTGCGTTCGGCCGATTTTGACGATGCTTCGCCATGCCTCCGCTTTTTCTGCCAGCGCGTTTCGAAGGGCTCGAACCGACGGGAGCAAGCGATGCGTCATGGCCTCGGCCGCAGCGATGTGCATGGCTGTGGGGAAGGTGTCGTTGGAGGATTGCGCCCGATTCACGTGGTCGTTCGGGTGCACGGGCGTCTTCGAACCGAGTACGCCGCCCGCCAACTCGATGGCTCGATTGGCGATGACTTCGTTGGTGTTCATGTTGGATTGTGTGCCCGAACCGGTTTGCCAGACCCGGAGGGGAAAGTGGTCGTTCAGTTCACCTTCCAGGACCTCTTGAGCGGCGGCGACGATGAGGTCGCCCACATCGGGGTCCAATTGTTTCAAGGCTACGTTTGTTTTTGCAGCGGCTTGTTTCAGCACACCGAACGCTCGGATCACCCCGGTGGGCATGGTGTCATGACCAATGTCAAAGTTGAGCAGCGAACGAGCGGTCTGACATCCGTAATACCGGTCTGCTGGTACTTTCAGTTCGCCCATGGTGTCGCTTTCCATGCGGATTTCGCCTTCGGACGCGTCGGCCTTTCGAGAGCGTTTTGCGGGTGCAGCAGGGCCCGGAGCAGGACTTCCGTCGAGGCTTTGTTGAATCAACTTTGCAATCGTTGCGGAACGGCCTTCGTCTCGTCCTTTCCCGACCTTTCGGTCAAGTTTTTTCGCGAGTTCTTCGGGAAGGCTGATGCTGATGATCCGGCGGTCGCCGGCGCGGTGTTTGGCCACGAATCCGCTAATAATTAGTTATTAATAAATATAGCGAAATGCGGCGCATGGGAGTTCAAAGAACAACAAATCATTCTGTTAATCCCTTGAGAATACGTAGCGTTGCACTTTCCCCTTTTGTCATGTTGGCCATGGTTCGCATATCGCTCACAGCCGTCCATGCAGGTGGCAGGCCCAAAGCGTTCCAACGCTCAATGAACTTAATCGGTGGTCGTCAAGCCATCATGTCCGGACCGATGCCCACCGTAACGCCACCGTCCTCAAGGTACAAGCCGCGATACATCAGCATCGTTTGGAACGGAAGCACCGCATTCCCCTCCCGTGAGACGGCGATGAGCCCCCCTCTTCCTCCCAGCGGTTGGACTTCGTCCAACACCCTTTGGGCGGCCTCTTCGAGCGGCATTGAGCGATGATTGACCGCCACGCTGTGCGCTGCAACGGTCCGGATGAAAGCTTCTCCAACGCCCGTGCAAGAAACGGCCACGTCCCCGTCGGCCCATGTTCCTGCACCGATGAGCGGCGTGTCGCCCACACGCCCGACCGGTTTTCCGGTCATGCCCCCGGTTGAGGTCGCTGCAGCGAGCACCCCGTCTCGGTCCAAAGCCACGGCGCCAACGGTGCCCCATCCGTCTCGGTCACCGTCGTGATCCAGCAGAGCGTCGTCTTCATCGGTAGCGCCTGGGCGAAGCCGTTGCCGTCGCCATTTCTCCCATTGGGCTTGGCGAAGGTCGGTTTTCAACCACGACGGGTCCACCGACTCAATTCCCTGAGCTTCCCCGTAAGCATCCGCTGCCTCTCCAGCGAGCATGACCGGCCAGCCTTGAGCGAGCAGGTGGTGGGCGATGCGAATCGGGTGACGTGACCGAGCAACCCCGATCACTGCCCCAGCCGCTTTGTCATGCCCTTGCATGATGCTGGCATCCATGCCCACCTGGCCTTCAGCATCGAGCACCGACCCTCGTCCTGCATTGAACAACGGCTCATCTTCCATCGCTTCGACGGCGAGCGTGACGGCCTCGAGCGCTTTGAGTGACCCGTCCGCCAATCGCGCACCGAGTTCGTTCAATAGGTTGCGCATGCACGCCAATCGTTGCGGGTCTGCATCGGTCATTCCCCGCCAAGGCCCGTCGCCGCCTGCACCTCCGTGCACGGCGAGAACCACCATCTTTCCACCTCACTCAAGGACGGTGCAGCGAATGATTTGTTGAGGTTCAGCAGGCCGGTCTCCGGGGAGTTTGCGGCAGCGTTCAATGGTGTGGACAACGTCCATGCCTTCGCTGACAGCACCGAACACGGCATGATTGCCGTTGAGCCAAGGTGTGGCGACCGTGGTCAGGAAAAATTGCGAACCGCCGGTGTTGCGGCCTGCGTTGGCCATGGAGAGGACACCGGGTTTGTCGTGCTTGAGGGCAAGAGCGGAAGGCTCGCAGGGGATTTGCCAGCCCGGTCCACCGGTACCGGCTCTTCGGGACATGGGGTCTTTCGAGTGGGGACAGCCGCCTTGAATCATGAAGTCCTCGATGACTCGGTGAAAGTGAAGGCCATCGTAATGTCCCATCTCAACCAGCTTGACGAAGTTGGCCACGGTGTCGGGTGCACTGCCGTGAAAGAGGTCGATGGTGATGTTGCCTGCGCTGGTTTCCATGAGAACTTGCATGGTCGAACCACCAAGCGGCACTTCAAGAGGATTTGCCCACCTTGCACTGATGCACACCTTGATAATCCGGAGGGACGACCCATTGAATCATGACCTCGATTTTGGACCTCCCCATCCCCACCATGGACCAGGGCACGACCACATTGCGCGAACTCGGGGGTTCGCGTTGGCTGGTGGTCAATGTTGCCAGCGCATGTGGCGCTACACCGCAATATGCGGGGCTCCAAGCGCTCCACGAAGGTCAGGATGACTTGACCGTCGTGGGTTTTCCCTGCAATCAATTCGGAGCACAAGAGCCGGGGACCCACGAAGAGATTTGCGAGTTTACGGCCTCAAAATACAGCGTGACCTTCCCGCTGATGGCGAAGGTGAAGGTCAACGGCGAGGGCCAGACGGCGCTTTATTCGGCATTGTGCGCCGTCGCCGACGACGACGGGTACAGTGGTGACATCCGTTGGAATTTTGAAAAGTTCCTCATCGATGCAGAAGGGAACATCACACGCTATCCGACCCGGATTTTACCGACCAGTCTCCCCGTATGAGCAAGCCTGCAGGAACCATCCTTTGGAGACGGTGAAGACCCTCGGTCTTCATAGGGAGGGTGCCGGAGGGCGCTTTGGGTCGGTTGGTCCGAGGACCACGGTCCCGGGGTGTTTGTCCCTGAGGCAACAACATGTCGACGTTTTCAGAATTAGAGTTGGACGACCGCCTTTTGCAGGCGCTCGAGGATGAAGGGTACACCGTACCGACCCCCGTGCAAGCAGAAACCATTCCTGCCTTGCTCGCCGGTCGCGACGTGTTGGGTGTGGCTCAGACGGGCACCGGGAAAACCGCGGCTTTTGCGTTGCCCATTCTCCACCAACTGGCTGCCGAAAACATCAGCAAACCTCGGCCGATTCGGGCCCTCATGCTCACGCCCACCCGGGAATTGGCCGCACAAATTGGCGACCGCCTTCGGGTCTATGGCCGTCACCTTCCTCTGTTTTCAACGGTGATTTTTGGCGGTGTGGGTCAATCGGCTCAGGTCAAGGCCCTTCGGCGAGGCGTCGATCTGCTCGTCGCAACGCCCGGGCGCTTATTGGACTTGCACGACCAAGGCCACGTGGATTTGAGTCGGGTTGAGCATTTTGTTCTTGATGAAGCCGACCGCATGCTCGACATGGGGTTCAGCAATGATGTGGACCGCATTCAAGACTTGATGCCATCCCGTCGTCAAAACCTGCTCTTCAGCGCCACGATGCCCGACAGCATCGCCTCCCTCGCCGGCAAGATGCTTGACGACCCGGTTCGCGTTGACATCAGTCCGGAAGAAGCGACCACGGACCGCATTGAACAATACGTGGCCTTCGTGCAAAAAGAAGACAAACGAGCGCTTCTCATCGATCTGCTCGAAGGCCAAATGGTCGCTTGCGGTATTGTGTTCACACGAACAAAACACGGCGCGAATCGTCTGGCAAAACAACTCTCTGCAGTCGGGATTCCAGCCGATTCCATTCATGGTGACAAAAGCCAAACCGCCCGAACCCGGGCGCTGGAGGATTTCCGGAACGGCGATGTGTTCATTCTTGTCGCTACCGACATCGCCAGCCGAGGCATCGATGTCGACGACGTTACCCACGTCTTCAACTTCGATTTGCCCAACGAACCCGAGGTGTACGTTCATCGCATCGGCCGCACCGCTCGGGCAGGAAAGGAAGGTCTGGCCTATTCGTTCTGTGATGAAACAGAATCGGGCTATCTCGTCGGCATTCAACAGCTCTTGGACGAAGAAATTGAGGTGCTTGAAGAGCAACCGTACCATTTCGAGAAAGCTCGTCCAAAGCCCGGTCAAAAACCTGGCCGGATGAAAGGATTTCAAGGCGGAGGTTACGCAAAGCGAGGCACGGGCCGTGGCAGCAACATGCGCCGATATGACCGTGGGGCGCCGAAGCGAAATCAACAGCAACGCAGCAATACTCGTCCCTCACGGGGTGGAGGTGGTGATCAACGGGGCCGACCTCAACAAGGACGCCCGAACCAAGACCGCCCCCAAAACCGACGAGGCCCTCAAAACCGGCCAAACCGTTCCCCCCGGAGTGGACCAAACCAAGGCGGGCGGCAAGACGGCGGAAACCGCCATCGGTCGCCTCCTCGCCGGGACTCTTCAAAACGTGACCGTCGTTGACTGGTTTTAGGCAAGCGGAGCCGGCGCAGCAGCGTTGACTTCGGTGGAAACCCCGGCCTCGTAACGCTTGAAATTCTCCTTGAACATGATGGCCAACTTGTCGGCCGTGGCGTCGTAGGCTTCACCGATTGCCCACGTGGCCCTCGGCTGAAGCACTTCAGAAGGCACACCGGGGCAGGAGGTGGGGACCTCAAAGCCAAACCGCTCATCGGTGATAAACTCCACATGATCAAGCTCGCCGTCGAGCGCTGCGTTGAGCATGGCTCGGGTGTATTTGATCTTCATTCGGTTCCCTTCGCCGTAGGCACCTCCGGACCAGCCGGTGTTGATGAGCCACGCCGTGGAACCGTGCTGGGCCATCTTTTCGGACAGCAGGTCGGCGTAGACGCCGGGGTGCATCGGCATGAAAGGTTCACCAAAACAGGCTGAAAAGGTGGCTTGGGGCTCCTTCACGCCCATTTCGGTGCCGGCCACCTTGGCGGTGTACCCTGAAATGAAGTGATAGGCAGCCTGGGATGGGGTGAGGCGGGAGATGGGCGGTAAGACGCCAAAGGCATCGCACGTTAGGAATATCACGTTTTGTGGGTGACCGCCCTTTGAGTCTGCGGTTCGGTTGTCAATGAATTCGATCGGGTAGGACCCGCGGGTGTTTTGTGTCTTCGAGGTGTCGTGGAAGTCGGGAACGCCTTCAGCGTCAAGAACAATGTTCTCGAGGACGGTGCCATGCTTTCGGGTGGTGGCGAAGATGGCGGGTTCGTCCTCTTCGGAGAGGTCAATGAGTTTGGCATAGCAACCGCCTTCAAAGTTGAACACACCGTTGGCGCCCCATCCGTGCTCGTCATCGCCGATAAGGGCGCGCTTTGGGTCGGCCGAAAGCGTGGTTTTCCCGGTGCCGGAGAGGCCGAAGAAAATTGCCGTGTTGTCGCCGTTGGTGTTGGCGGAGCAGTGCATGGGCAGAATGCCTTTCTTGGGTAGGATGAGGTTCATCACCGAGAAGATGGACTTCTTGATCTCTCCCGCATAACGCGTGCCGCCGATGATGACCTCTTTTGCAGCATAATTTACGATCACGAAGCACTGGGAATTGAGGCCGTCAGCATCCGGGTCGGCTTCCAAGTGCGGTGCGTGAAGCACGGTGAATTCGGGTTCGTGCTTCTCAAGTTGGGCAGTATCCGGACGGATGAACATGTTACGAGCGAAGGCGTTGTGCCAGGCGTTGTGGTTGATCACCCGGATGGGGAGGGCTTCAGAAAAGTCAGCGCCGCAATACAGGTCTTGAACGAACAAAGCCTCTTGTTGCGAGAGGAAGTCAACAACTTTCGCTCGCATTTTCTCGAAGGTCGCTATGTCGGTGGAGACGTTCACGTTGCCCCAGTTGATGTCTTTGGACACCGAGGGTTCGTCGACGATGAATTTGTCGTTCGGAGACCGTCCGGTTCGTTCGCCGGTTTCGGTGACCAGAGCGCCGTGAACGCTGAGGACGCCTTCGTTTCGTTCCACTGCAAGGTGAACCAAATCGCCTGCAGGCAGGTTCCAATAGACCGTTCCCGAAGGTGAAATTCCGTGTTGCTGAAGGTCCCCGGAAGGGGTCCCGACGATGCCGCCCATGCCGAGCGTTTCTGCCGCCCCTCTTTGTCCCTTTTGGCCCAAGGATGAGACATTCCAAGCGTTCAACGGTGGGGTAAAGGGATGCAAGAACCCCATCGCCTCCTCGTTTTTTGCTCCAAAACCGCTCGTCGTCTCCCCGCCTTTCGGTCAACTTGAAGTCATCACCCTGTGACCTACCGGCATGGAAGAGGGGGCTCCGCAGACCGATGCGCCAACCTCCTCCGAGGACGATGTGCTTCGAGAGCAGTCATTCAAACGCCCGACGGGACTTAATTTGGGCTCCTTCATGGTCGCTTCGCCCGATGAGGCGGTGCCGGATGAGGCGGTGCCGGATGAGGCGGTGCCCGATGAGGCGATGCCTGATGAGGCAGACAGCACCGCGGCATCCCCCGTCGATGCAGCGGTGGGCGAGGTGAGCGAACTCTTTTCGTTGACATCCGGCGCTGAGACGGAGCAAGACACCACCCAACACCTCGCCGTCCACGGGGAACAACAACTGGGCAAAGGCCTCGCCGTGGCGATGGTTGTGGTGTGGACGGCGATTGGAGCGCTCGTTGGAACGGTGCTTCCACCGGTGCTCGGGGCGTTGGGGTTGCTCGCCATGGCTGCGGTTGGATTGGTTTTGGGCGAACGTTGGATTCAACGGGATGCCATGCACGTTCTGGGCATCACATGGGTGATCATATCGATGAAACTGCTCTACGGATTGGCCCTTGATGCTTGGCGTTGGGGTTGGCTTGACGGGGTTGGCCCCAGCTCAGGCCATGCACTTGGAGGCCTGCTCGTGGGACTGGTTGGCTTGAACGTCGCGCTCGCGTTTCGCCACGACGAGGACGCCGTTGCCGCGCAGTCCGCACTGGTTCTCTTTGCGGTCGGCAGTTCAGCGGGAGCGGTCTACGGGGAGAACGGCATCGCCGTGATGCTCGTCCTTGCGATGGTGTTGATGCACGGGTTGGCTTGGTTGCGGTCCTCGGGCAACCTCGCAAGCCTCGGCATTTCCATGTCCTACCTTTGGGTGGGGGTTCATGCCCTGTCTGACGATTGGTCGATCGGGTCGTTGACCCTTGTCCGCCTTGACGACGGTCTCACCCTCTTCGTTTTGCTGGCGGTGGTGACGGCGGCGAATGCGGCGATGGCGACTCGCTTCGTCCATCATGAGAATTGGTTGAGCCAAGCCGTGAGCGCCGTTGGTCTCGGCAAACCCGGCCTTTGGGCGGTCTCGGTTTCGCTCGGCATGGTGGGCGCCCTGATGGCCATCGCTGCGCACCGGGACGAAACGGGTTATGCGCTTGCTCAGTTGATGTTGCTGACGTTGGCTTTCGTCGCCTCCTATCTGGTGGTCCGTGGTGTTCCTTGGCCTTCCTTGATGCCGTTTGTTTTGGCACCGCTCCCTTTCATGTTGGCCTTTGTCGCCCTGCTCAACACCGGGGCGGTCGACATCACGCTTCCCTTCTCGTTGACCGAGTACGCCGTTTTCGCCCTCGTCGCATCGGTGCTTTGCGTCACGGTGCTGTTGATGCACCAAACCAATGTCTCCGATCATGTTCTGTGGTTGGGTTCGTTAACGGTGGTCGTGCTGCTCACCCTCTTGGTTCCCGCAGAGGATGGAGGGACAGGAGCCCGTCTTCTCCTCTTCAGCCAAGGCGTGGTGTGGACGGTCTTGGCCGGTTTGGCCGTCGCACGCGCCTCTCCGAGCATGGCGGGCGTGGCTGTGCTGGCCCCCTACGGGTGGTTGCTTGCTTTTGCCACGGACGTGGAAGCGAGGCTGGTCAACGCCGACGTGGTTCCCATCGTGCTTGGAGAAAGCGAAGTTGGGTGGTGGATGTTCCTGCTGGTGGGTTTGCAAGTTGGCGTTTGTTCGCGTTTAGGCGAAGCGTCGTTGAACCTCGGCTCTGGCCTGGCAGGTCGTAGCGAAATCAGCGGACGCCTGCGGGACAGCGAGTCGTTGAATTTGTGGAACCTCGGCTTCATCTCAGCGTGTTTGACCTATGTGGGAATGGCTCGACCCGACGGTCTGACATCGCTGGCGTTGGTTGGGGGTATGGGGGCGTTGCTCGTTGCGCATGCGGCGATGGTTCGTCTCAACCTTCACCGAGGTCGCCCCCAAAACCTCGTCCTCGTTTGGTCCGTCGCCGCCGTCGCACTTGCATGGCGCTACGGAGACGAGGCGACCTGGGCGGTGATGTTGACCGCTGGAAGTTTTCTGTTCGTCCAGTCGTCAGTCCATCGACTTGAAACCGCCACAGCGGAAGGCACCGTGCAACGAGAGGAGCAATCGCTTCCCGGCCGCCTCTTAACCCTTCATCTCGGTGTGGTCACCGCTCTGTTTCTCACGATGGCGCTCGCTCCTGAACGGGGCGCGTTGCTTACGGGTTCGGCCTGGTTCACAGCCGAGACCAATGTACGTCTGTTGACTGCGATGGGAGCCATTTCCCTGGCACTTTATTTGCAACGCCTTAGCGTCTTGGACGCCTTGCTTCTCCCCTCGCTTGGCGCCGTTGGCCTCCTGGTCAGCATGGGCTTGGCCGGACAAGCGCTTGATAGCAGTGAAACAGTCCTTGCTGCAGGGGTCTTGTTTGTGCTTGTTGGAGCGTATTTGGCTTTCCAAGCCGATGTTCGTTCGGGCCTCAAATCGCTCACGGTTCGCGAGGAGCGCCTGGCGACCTACGCCGAAAAACGAGCGCGTGTTGACCGACTCCTCGACGGTTCTTCCGATGCCACGTCAACCGCTCTCAAGAGCTTGGATGCAGAATTGTTGGCGCTGGCTGAGCGGCAGCGCAAGCGCGCCAAACGCAGTGATGTGGGACAGGAGGACGACTTGCTGGTGGGCGATATTCACTACCGCCCCGTCGTGCTGCTCTTGTTCCTGCTCGTGGCGTTCTTCGGCTCGGCTTGGTTCGCCTACGCCACCGCATACGGACTTGAAGCGCTGGTGTTTAGCGCCGTCTTTGCCGTCTTGCTGGTGGGGCTCGCTCGGTTGCGGGCGAACACCATCGGTTTGCGTTTGCCCGACGTGTTGGGCGTTGAACTCCCCATCGCCGTCGCTATGGGGGGTTTGGTACTCGTTCACCTCGCTGGACGAATGACGGTTGGCGTCCTGAGCGACGATGCGCTTCACCAAGTCGTTCTCATGGGTGCGGTGATGACGCTTGCCGCCATGGGTCTGGGCGGTCGTAACGACCTCGGTCTTCGCCTCCCAAGCGCGCTCGAATTCGTTTTTGTCGCTCTCGTGGCCGACCGGTTGTTGGGCCTGCTCTTGGGGGGGGAGGTCCCCGTTCCCTTCCAAACCGACCCGTTCGACGGCACGTGGTCGTGGACGGTACCGTTGCTAGCGATGGAAGGCCTGCTTCTCGGGATGGTGCTGGTGTACGATTGGGTCGAAGGCGAACGGTTGAATCGCGGTCTCGCCGACCATCGCACGGCAGGAGGGCGAACCGCTTGGCTGGTCGGAGCAGCGTTCCTCTCGTTGGGTTTGGCCACCGTCCTCGCATTAGCGACCGGTCTGCGTCGGGGGCGAGCCTGGGAGCAACCCGCCGTTGCCTTGACGGTCCTCGTGCTGGTGCCGTTCTCGATCCAATCACTCACGGTTTGGGTGCTCTCCCCCGTTTCGCCGCCCTTGACGTTCCCGGTGAGCACTGCTGGAGCGGGGGTTGTCGCCGTTATTTGGGCCGGTTTGGCCGTTCAAGGTCGGCACGGGTTGTGGCTGAGCTCAGCCCTTTGGGCCTGCCACCTTCTGCTTTTCCCGTCAGCCGTCATGGCTGGCTCACTCGTCGCGCTTTCCTTGGTGGGGCTGCTGGTTTCGGCAACGGCTTGGGTATCGGGAATATTGACCCGCAGGAAATCCTGGCGCGTGGTCGGGGCGGTCGATTTGGTCGTTGCGTGGTTGGTTGCAGCCGTGGCGCTGATCGGCGGAGCCACGGCGAGCTATGTGCTCGTGCTTCTCGTTGCTTCAGCGGTCTTGTTGTTCACCGTGACCGCTCTGACGCAGGCGAACGAAGTAGCCCTCATGGACGACTAAGCCTCGCACAGCGCAGAGGCGAGCAGATGCCGAACTTCGGTCATCAACCCCACAAACGGTTCGGCGGGCGTGCCCGGAGACAACCGAACGGAGAGGGTTGTTTTGGCTTGCGTCCCGCTGTTTCGAACCCCCACGGAGGCTGCTCCTCCGGGGCCCTCCGCAGCAATCAGCAAGAGGTTCGCTTCGCCTTTCACGGTCCTTCTCTCTGGAGAGCCAACGTGTTCCCGGAGGTGGGTTTCAATGCACTGAGCCACGGTTTCAAAGACCTCCGCCCGTGGATGCCAGCGTTCTCGATGGCTTTCAGTGACTGAAATGCGAGACTTCCAACCCCGCTCAAAGTCAACCGAAGCACCCCGGTCAGCGGCTTGCAGGACGGCGCACAATGTTGCTGCCCCGTCGCCCACGAGGCTCCAACGTTCGTCGTCCATAGGATGCGGGGCAGGAAGAATGAGGTGACCTGAATCTTCGATTCCAAGGCACAGGGGCATCGACGTGTGCTGAAGGAGCCCTCCTTCGGCGGGTCGCAGTGCAAAGGCCAGCCATCGGTCGCCCACGGCGGTTTCGTGAGTTTTGGCCGTGGGATCTTGAGTGCGGACAAAGGACGGCAGTGCAACATCGGATTCAATGCTCGCAGCGAACGACCACCCGTTGTCTCGGCTTGCCGCCATCAACACGGCCGCCATCGCATCACCGTCAACGACTTTGTAGCCCGTTGAGGTGGCTTGAATGAGCAGACATCGGTCCCCGTCCCCGTCCAGCGCTGCACCCACCCACTGCCCTTCGGGGGCGGGTTTGAGTTGGCTGATGAGCCGGTGTGTTGAGGCGGCCGCCTCCTCGTGGGTCCATCGTTGGGTTGGTGAGAAGTCGCCTGCCCCGCAACCGTCGTTGAGCAGGGTGACGTTTTGGCTCACTTCGCGACACGCGATCCCTCGTTGAGCGAACCACGGTGCGAGCCATCCTCGTCCAAAGCCGCCCGCACAATCGAGCAGAAGCGGGTCGGCGAAGGTGCCGTCAGCCAAGGCTTCGCTGCACCCTCCGAAGAGGTCGCCAAAGAGGTCCCATCGGTGGGTCAGCCATGCGGCGTGAGCCTCTGCAGACCACGTTTTATGGACGGCGTCGGGACGAGCGGCAGAACGTCGGTCAACCTCGTCCACTTCCCGATCTTCAGCGGCGAGCTGTCGAAGGGTACGGCTGATGTCCTCCTCGGTCTTGGGGGTGGATTTGTACCCGTTCGCATCGAACACCTTGATGCCCGAATCGGTGACTGGATTGTGACTGGCGGTGATCATGCACCCGATTCGAGCCCCAAAGGCCAGCACGGCGTGATGAAGGGTGGGCGTTGCGCACTCGCCAATGTGAACGACCTCACTTCCCGTAAGGCGCAAACCGAGTGTCAACGCCTCAACCAGATCGGGGTTGTGCGGTCGGCGGTCCCAGCCGATGACCACGCGTTCGCCTTCACCGGGCAGGCCCGGTTGGACATGGGAGAGCGCTTCACCAAGCACCCTCATGAAGGCAGGTGTGAGCGTCCGTTCGTTGACGAGCAGATCGATGGCTTCGGCCTCGTCCACCGTCTGGACCGAGGTCTTTCCCCGAATCCCGTCCGTGCCGAAAAACGATGATTCCACGGGGCTCCCTCAACGATGTTCGCTCTTTGCTCCATGGACGCCCGTTACCGTGACGTTGGGCCAAACCACGCTGTCGCAACCCAAGATGACACCAGGGTTGGTGACGCTGTTGCAGCCCAAGGCGACGCCTTCACCCAACAGAGCGCCAAACTTTCGCAACCCGCTCGCAACCCGCTCGCCGTTGACCCGAAGGTGAACTTCACCGCCGTCGTTGCGAAGGTTGCTGAGTTTGGTACCTGCGCCAAGGTTGACGTCCTTTCCGAGAATGGAATCGCCGACGTAATTGAAATGGGGCGCTTTGGCGCCCGGCAGGAGGATGCTGTGTTTGACTTCGGTAGCGTGACCCACGACCGCATCGGCACAAATCCACGAATATTCTCGAACATAGGCCCCGCTGCGGACGACGGCCCGAGGACCGACGTAGCATGGGCCGATGAGGTAGGCCCCCGCCTCGACGGTCGCCGAGGCATCGATGATGATCCCCTCTCCGCGGACAAAGAAACCCTGGTTGTCAACATCAATCGCCCCGGAGAGGGCGCTCATTTGCGCCTTCAAACCGGTCGCCTCGTTCGGGTTGAGCAGGGTCCAGACTGGGCCCCTGACAGGCAGGGTCGGCAAACATCCGTCCTCGGTGCCGTCAAACGATGGGAAAAGAGCGGCCGCTGTTGTCATGCTCTGCCAGTCCATGGCCACGCCATGAAGCTCTGTGGCATGAAGGTGGTGTTTGCTCAGGCGGCTGCGTGGTAGATTCGCTTGCCGGTTGAAGCGTCCAAACGGAAATTGATCATGTCGGCCAGGTGCAGGGGGATGAACAAACCAACTTTTCGTGTGGTCAATCCGTGGTTTCGCATCTTTCGTTCGTTGGAAAGAAAGGCGACGATGTCCGCTGCGGAGACGCCGGGGGTGTTCGTGACGTAATCGACGATTTCGTTTTTCAAGCGTTCCAAGCGAGCCTTCTTCTGGGAGCCTTTGCCTCTCATGATTTCTCATGTATCCATAGGTGAACATCGGCCATAAAGGTCGGTCGGGATGTCCGTGGGGTCCCGTCGTAACCGGTTGAATTTTGAATCCGGATGTTGCCGATTTGAATCCAAAACAAAAGAGATTCCCCACTAAAGATGAACACGAATCAAGGGGATACCAACCGGCAAGTCGAAGAAACGACCCTTCGGGAATTTTCAGCAGAAGGGCTGCCATCCATCAATGACGAAGAATTTGCTGCGGCTGTTCAACCGAAGAATGTCCAATTCATACGTGATTTGTGCAGCGACCGGACCGTTGGGCGCTTCCATTGGTTTGAGTCCATGGGGTTCGTCCTTCAGAACGGAGGGAACGGGGAGCTTCGTTGCATTTACCTCGTCGACCACCCTCATATTGAACTGGACCTTGCTTTCGTTCACGCGACGATAAAACACGTGGGGGCCAAACTTGTGTTTGCACCTTATACGGTGGTTGTTCCCTTCGATGAGGATTACGCAAACAGCATGAGCACGAAGGAGAATTCGAAACCACTCTCCGAACCCGCTCCTCTTGGCATGGAGGTGGCCTGATTGCCAACGCCTTCCAGTCGAAACCAATTCGTTTCAAGTTTCGATCTCTCCCTCCTTCCTGCGCTGACCAGCAGAGAAATCGCAAGGGCGCACTCCAATCGCAACAAAACCTACGTCAAGAAGCGGTATTTATCGCACCCATCAGGGAAAATTGTTTTCGAACGGGATTACGGCTTCATCGTGCAGGTTCTGGACCGCCGTACCGTTCGCTGCATCGTCGCCGTTTGCAGGCCTCGGGAATTGGCGCTCTTGGCCATGGTTGCGGAAACACTTCATTCTTTGGGATGCCGCATGCAAATTGGCGCTCACACAATTCTTCTAACGGCTGCTCAATTCAACGAAGAATTTCACCCGCCGCAGGTGATGTCAGAAGAGGTGGTGGCTTGACAGAGCATTATCGGCGTTTGTGCAGGACTTGTGGCCAAACCATCCACATGGTCAAATGCAACGATGGGAGATGGCGAGCCTTTGATTATCCAAATGACACCTCTTCGGGAGATTGGGAGCATCACAACAAAGGAGGGAGTTGTTGAATGTGGCTCTTCGTTTCCGGCGGCTATCTGTCCATCGTCGCTCACCGTCACCAGCCCGACGACCTCCTCGTGCGCGCTCGTCATTCCGACCACATCAACGCCGTCTTCCCCGAAGCGCAAGTTACTCATCTCGCTGCGGCCGACTACCCCTACCGGACCGTTTTGCCTCGCGAGGTGGTTCAAGAAGCGATTTCTGCGTACCTATCGTCGATGGCGTATGACAATTTCAAAAACAGCATTCCAGACGACGAATATCACGACGTGTGCCTCGATATTTGGCGAACGATGTGGGCGTATGGCAACCGCAACCGTCGAGGGGGTGTTTGAATGCGCAACAGCACCACCCATCCTCTCTACGTGTCGTGGATTGAACTCGAAGGCGACGAGGGTGCCTTGGGCCTTACGTTGTGTCCGGGAAAGTACCAACCCGTTGCTTCCACGGGCAGTTGGGACCGCCAACTCGATGTGGACGTCCAAGCGCTCGTTGACATGGGCGTCTCCCACGTCATCAGCCTGATCACCGACGACGACATGCGTGTCCTTCGCGTTGAAGACCTCCCTCAGCAGTTGCAAAACAACGGTTTTATCATGTTACCACCTTCCCTTTGCCTACACCACCTCACCCACGGATGCGTGGATGGACATGGCAAGCCCCGTCTTGCAGAAGATCTTGACCACCGTTCCAGAAGGCGCAAAGGTGGTGGTGCACTGCATGGGGGGCTTGAGCCGTGCGGGGACCTTTGCCTCGTTGTACCTTTGGTTACGGGGCATGAACATGCGCGAGGCCATCCATGCGGTTCGTGAAATCCGCAGTCCTCACTGCATGAACCCGCGTCAAGTCGCCTTCTTGATGGACCTGGCCAGCGGTCAAGTTGCCTCCGATGGCGACCAAGAAGAAGCGATTGGAAACGAAAACGACCCTCCAATCCGATTTAAACCAACCAAGGGGAAAAGGAGGGGAGACCAATGAACAACCAGCCAACCAACCAATTGATGGAATTGATTTCAAGGCACGCGCATCATGAGGAATACGAAACGTACCTCGACGAAGCAAACCTGAGCGTTGGAGACATGCTCAATGTTTGCGAGGAGCTGTTCAACCTTCACTCGGTCCTCTGGCAAGCTCAAGACACGCCGGGCGGCTCTGTCGTCAACCCTTTTGACGTCATCTCGTACCTCGAGGCGCGTGTTGCCCTGCTTGCTCGAACCGGAGACGAGGGATACGCCGACTGGCAGCGAAGCATGTGGGAACTCGCCATTCGATACTCCGACCAGGCCGGACTCAGCCGGAAGTTCAGCCTCTTCACTGAGTTGATCGCCTCCACCAAAGCCGATCTTTCAAGAGAGGAGCGTTCAGTGTATTTTTACACCCGTGCGCTGAACCGGCTCGCTCTCCTCACCGATTACTGGTATGGAGAGGATGAAGCTCGACCGTTGTGGAGGGAGTTGATGGAGTACGCTGTTGCTTCCATGGAAGGGGATGAACAACAGGGGGCGTTGAACATTATCAGCGAAAACGCGCCATGGTTTGCACGAGAAAACGCCAGCATCTTCGTCTGCGAAGAAGCTCATGAAGAACATAAGGGTACGATGACAGTGCAACTGGATGAATCGTTCATCGAATGGGGGAATGAACACTTCCCGATGATGCCGGTGGGGGCCGTGTGGGCACCAGAAGGCAGCGGCGTGGAGTACCGAAAAATAACCGAGACTACTTTTCAGCTCCTCTTCGTTCTGGACCATTCGTTGGCCCAGGAACACCACGAGATCTATACCGTTTTGATGGAAACGTGCGGGTACACCCTGTTGGCATCGTGATGGCGGGCGATGGAGGATTCGAACCCCCGTCTCCGGCTCCGAAGGCCGGAAGGATATCCAGACTACCCTAATCGCCCGTTGAACCCGCGAGAGGCCCCCCCTTCTTGAAGAAGGCGGGTGGCGTGGCTCGTGCATGGCGCGCTCCCTTCCGTGCATTCCAAGCGGGTGTTCGGCGTGCTGTAGGGAAACCACCATGCCTATCACCAAAGCGGAAGCGGCTCGCCTCGCTCGTCGAACCGGGATGAAAGAGGCGGACTTCTGCGTCGTCAACGACGGCGTGTTGACCTTGCTGAACCGAGAGGAGACCCGTGCGTGCGTTTTCCTGCTGACCTCGTCTGCTGACGCTGATGCCGAGGGGTTGTGTTCGGTGTACGAAATTCGACCCAAAGGCTGCCAGACCTACCCTTACGTGCTGAACGACCGAGACGCTGCCGTTTTGGACGAGGGGTGTCCGCATCGAACCCAATTCCCGCCGCCCCCGGAGGGCACGGACGTCGTGTTGCTCAATCTTGAGGAGCGCATCGTGCGTGAAGGATCAGCCGACTAAGGCTTCGGTGGACCCGTTCGACATGAGCCGATTGGAGGGTCCAGCCGGTCGCTTCAATGCGCGTGCGAACGCCTTCCCAATCGCCGTGGAGCAGCGAGAAATCGGTGTTGAGCGGGACCGACTCTTCCGGGTGGGGCTGAATCGGGTGAACGGGGAGAATCAACACAAAGCCCGCTGATGGAGCCGCAACGCCGCGAGCACTTTTCAAGCACGCTTCGAGGAGGCCCAACGATTCCATGCTTCCGTGAGAGTTCCGTCCATACGGGGGGTCGAGCACGAAGCCGGCAACAGCACCGTGCCAAGCTTTGGGCAGCAGGTCGGCTAAACGGGTCGCATCGCCGCGAACCACACGGGCATGGTCGACAGGTCCATCGCACGCCCAAACGAGGTTGGCTTCTGCACCGTGGGCCATTTCCGAATTGAGGTCAATGCCCAAGCAGGGTCGGTCGCTCAGCGCCGCTTCGATCAGAAAGCCCCCGGTTCCCGTCATGGGGTCGACCACGGGCCCCGCATCAACCGGTCCGGCGGCCAAGTTTACGGCAAGCCGAGCCAACATAGGGTCAAGGCTGACCGGTTTGAAGAAAGGTCGTTCACCGGCACGGCGCTCTCCGTTGGAAAAGGCCGCTTTCCCGTCACCTTCCATCCAGCCCCATGCGAGGTGTTGGGCTTTTCCGTCGCCAATGAGCGCCAACACCCTTTCCGGATGCTCAAGGTCAACGGTGTAGCCCCGGTCGTGCAGGGCTCCGCCCAGACGCTTGGAGAGGCGAGAGAGGCTCCATCCCGATAATTTGCCGTTCTGGGACCAACTGCGAACCGCAACGCTGCCTTCAACAGGATGGGCTTCCACATAAGCGACGGCCGATGAAAACCACGTTTCTTCGGTGGTGTTCGAAACCGACAACACCTGCCCTTCATGGAGAAAACACTGCAATCCACTGGCGACAGCGAGGGCAGCATCGCGCTCTTCGTGCGTTGAGCGATTCACTTTCCACCAACGTGGCGTTGGCGTGGGGACGAGCTCGGCGTTTGGCAGCAACTCCGATAACTCTGCAGCGGCCAAGGCGGGGTGCCACCCTCGGAGGCAAGCAAGAACGTCCCCCATGGGCGTTCCTGCCGTTTCACCCTCTTGATGCTCTCGCAGGCGAAGGCCTACATAGGGTGGCCTTGTGTTTTGGTTATGGGCTGCAATCTGAAAGACATCGCACCCGCTGAACAGACCAGCCTCAAGGCGCTTGCAGGGAAGCGGGTTGGCATCGATGCCTTTCTGACGGCGTTTCAATTTTTGACCACCATGCGCGACCGCTCACCTCAGGGCGACGGCATGCCGCTTCGTGACACCAACGGCAACCCCGTTTCGCACCTGATGGGTTTCCTTCACCGCACGGCGACGTTGTTGAGCATGGGCATCAAACCCGTGTACATCTTTGACGGCACGTCACCGGAGTTGAAAGCCGACGAAATGGCGGCACGGCGAGCACGCCGGGAAGAAGCTGAAGCGATCCACGCAGAAGCCGTGGCCGCCGGCGATTTTGCGCTGGCCCAGAAAATGGCTGCCCGCATCATGCACTACTCCCCACAGATGGTCGAAGAGACCCAACGCCTCCTGGATTTGATGGGTGTGCCGTGGGTGACTGCGGCTGCAGAGGGGGAGGCTCAAGCAGCGGTGATGGCGGCCAAAGGGCAACTCGATATCGTCGCAACGCAGGACTGGGACGCCTTGCTCTACGGCTCTCCTGTTTTGGTGCGCAACCTGATGGACGAGGGGACGAAACGCTACGGGCGCGTGGTTCATGCCCAATCGATCGGGCTTGAAGAACTGCTGAAGACCAACGGCCTCAGCAGGGAACAACTGGTGGATTTGGCCATCATAATCGGCACAGACTATCACCCCGGCATCAAGGGCATCGGGCCAAAGACGGGCCTCAAACTCATCAAGAAATACGGTACGCTGGAAGCGGTGTGTGAAGCAAAGGAAGAGGAGGTTCCTGCGCACCTTGACGAAATCCGAGAGATTTTCCACAACCACCCTGCGGTGGACGTGGAGGATGAAGCGTTGGTTCAGGGGCAAGTGGACCGGCAAGGCTTGATCCAATTTCTTCAAATCGAGCGACAATTCAGTCAACGGCGCATGGACCAAGCCTTCGAGAAACTGACCGAAGGTGGCTACCTTCGAGAAGGCGGTCAAACCTCGTTGTTTTCGTTTGACGGTTGAAGAAAGCGGAGCGGACTGGCGAGCGTGGTCACGCCCCGGTGGTTCACGAGGCCACCACGCGCAACGGTTTGAACATCCACCAGCGCTTCGTTCACGGTGTTGACCGGCGCACACGGGATGCCCGTCAGCAGCGTCTCAAGCGTCGCACGTTCCCACCCTGAAACGGCGTTCTGGACGGTCGCTTCAACCGCCTCTCGCTCGTTGATTCGTGCGCTGTTTTCGTTCCACTGTTCGGGGACGTCAAGGTCGAGTGCCTGCACCAGAGCTCGCCATTGGTTTTCGGTTCCCACGCCGATGGCAAACCACCCGTCTTTGGTTTGGAAGGCACGGTAGGGGACAAGGTTGGGGTGTGCACTGCCCATGCGCTGGGGCGTGGAGCCCGCCAGCGCGTTGTGCCCTTGATTCACCAAAGCAGCCAATGCGGTGTCCCAGAGGGAGATGTCTATTCTCGTCCCTTCACCGGTCTTTTCCCGGCGGTACAGGGCGGCAAGGATTGCACTGACTGCGTTCATCCCGGTCATGACGTCGATCCAGGCGACGCCGACCTTCGCCGGCTCGCCGTGAGCGTCGCCGGTGATGGACATGATCCCGCTTCGAGCTTGCATCGTGAGGTCAAACGCCACCTCGTCCCGTCGGGGTCCGCTTTGGCCGTAGCCGGAGATGCTGCAAAGAACGGTCCGACGGTCAACCGGGCCGAGGAGTCGTTCAAAGGTGCCCGGCTTGAAATTCTCAATGACAACATCGGCTTGGGCGATGAGTTCACGAATGCGGTCGCGCTCAACTTTGATGTCCCCGGTCACCACGGTTTTTCCCCGGTTGCACGAGAGGTAGTAGGCAGCGACGTCTTCGCCGGTAAATCCGGTTTGAAACGGGGGGCCCCAGTGGCGGGTGTCGTCGCCCCAAGGGGCTTCAACTTTGATCACTTCAGCCCCCAAATCAGCGAGGGTCTGGGCGGCGTGTGGGCCGGCCAGAATGCGTGAAAGATCGAGTACCTTGATACCAGCGAGCGGTTGCATGGCGTGGCCTCAGCAACGCATCAATTCAACCTATGCTCGGCTGAGCAGAGGTGAGGTGTCGGCGTGCGCCGATCTTCGCTTCAAGCGCTCTTGTCGGTTTGGACTTGGATGCGAATGGCTTGTGCGGTAGCCTTGGCATCCTGCATGGCCTTTCGCACACGGGTGCCAGCGGCGGAGTTGCCCTTGTCGTGCTTTGCAGCATCTCCAAGAGCGGCGGTCAAATCGTCAATCATCTTCTGTACCATAGCCTCAACGGACATATTCTGCCGCTTTGAAAGTCGGTTCTTATTGCTTGCTCATGAAAACGATGAACGTCGCCTTCAACGATGAAAAATAGGCCCGCCG
>JAUREJ010000011.1:0-12529 GCA_030827475.1 Candidatus Poseidonia sp. | reverse complement strand
GCTTTGAAAGTCGGTTCTTATTGCTTGCTCATGAAAACGATGAACGTCGCCTTCAACGATGAAAAATAGGCCCGCCGAGACCCGGGCCTTTGCCCATCAGCAGGCGAAACCTTGGCGAGGGATTGAAAACCCTCACCATAGAGCCCTCATCAAGGGGGACACAGAGCATGGGCTTCTCACGGCGCTCGACATCACCGGACCCCGACCCTGTTGCTACGCAAGAATGGGAGGATTCCATTCGTGCGGTTGCTCAACATCTCGGCCCAGAGGAAGCACAACGACTGCTCCACGCCACCGTGGCCTCGGCCAAGGATGCCGGTGTGAGCATCGATGTTGTTGAAACGCCGTACTTGAACACGATTCACCCCCAGGACCAAGGCGCCTACCCTGGCGATTTGGACACTGAAACCCGTCTCCACGGCGTCATTCGATGGAACGCCATGATGATGGTGACCCGGGCGAACAAATACTTCGAAGGAATTGGTGGCCACATCTCCACATACGCCTCGACCTCCCACGCATGGGAGATCGGCTTCAACCATTTTTTCCGCGGCAAAGACGCAGGCACCTCAGGGGACCATCTTTACTGGCAGGGCCACGCCTCCCCCGGCATTTACGCCCGAGCCTGGCTCGAAGGTCGCCTGACCCGGGGTCAGATGGAAAAGTTCCGTCAGGAAGTGGGCGGCGAAGGGCTCTCCTCCTATCCCCACCCTCGCTTGATGCCGGATTTCTGGGAGTTTCCTACGGTCAGCATGGGTTTGGGCGCCATGACCGCCATTCACCAGGCTCGGTTCAACCGGTACCTTGAGGACAGAGGCCTCATTTCCACGTCTGCCTCTCGCGTTTGGTACACGATGGGCGACGGTGAATCGGATGAGCCCGAATCCCTGTCCCAACTCTCGCTGGCTGGCCGAGAAGGTCTCGACAACATCGTCATGACCATGAATTGCAACTTGCAACGGCTTGACGGCCCCGTCCGTGGAAATTCAAAGATCGTCCAGGAGCTCGAAGGCCGGTACCGTGGGGCAGGCTGGAACGTCATCAAAGTCCTTTGGGGAAGTTCTTGGGACGACCTCTTCGAACGGGATACGGCGGGTCATCTCGCCAACCGACTGAACGGTTTGGTGGACGGAGACGAGCAGCGTTTGATGACGGCCGATGGTGCGACCATCCGCAAGGAATTGTTCAACACCGATGCCTTAGCCGCCTTGGTTTCCCACCTTTCCGACGACGAACTCGTCGCGCTCTGTGCCGATGTCGGTGGACACGACTTCGTCAAGTTGCACGCTGCTTACGCCCAAGCAACAGCCCACAAAGGCCAGCCGACCGTGGTGCTGATTCGCACCATCAAGGGGTACGGCCTCGGCCCTTCCTTCGCCGGACGAAACACCACGCATCAGAAGAAGAAGGCCGATATGGACACGATGCAGTTCATGCGCGACGACCTCGGGTTGCCGTTCAGCGACAAGGACCTTGAGTCCTACCCCTATGTGCTGCCGGAGGATGTTCCCGACCTCGTCGCCTACGCCAAAGCTCGAAGAGAGGCGCTGGGCGGTTTCCTGCCAAAGCGCACCGTGCCGTCCGACAGCATCGTGCTGCCCGAAGCCGCTGCATACGCCGAATTCGATGACGGGACAAAAGGGGCGATGGAAGTCTCCACCACGATGGCCTTCGTGCGGGTGCTTCGCTCGCTGATGAAGGACAAGACCTTCGGTCCACGTGTCGTCCCCATCATCCCCGACGAAGCCCGGACCTTCGGCATGGACCCGCTCTTTGCCGAATTTGGCATCTACCACCCCGAAGGCCAACTCTACAAGCCGGTGGACCACAACGTGCTGATGAAGTACAAAGAATCCGCAAAGGGCCAACTCTTCGAAGAAGGCATCAACGAGGCCGGAGCCACTTCCACCTTCATCGCCTCGGCCACGTCCTACGCCACCCACCTCTATCCAACGGTGCCGTTTTACACGTTCTATTCCATGTTCGGCTTCCAACGAGTGGCCGATTTGATTTGGTCCGCCGCGGACCAGCGCGCTCGAGGTTTCCTCATGGGGGCCACCTCCGGGCGAACCACCCTCAACGGCGAGGGTTTGCAACACCAAGACGGCCATTCCTTGCTGATGGCGCACACCAACCCCGCCGTTCGCGCATGGGACCCGGCCTTTGCCTACGAACTCGCCACCATCGTTCGCTTTGGCATCGAGGAAATGTACGCTCAGGACAAGGACGTCCTGCATTACATCGCCATTTACAACGAAAATTACCCGATGCCCCCCAAGCCAAAAGGCGTTGACGAGGGCATCGTGAAAGGCATGTACTTGCTTCGAGGCGCCCCGAAGGGCGACGGCCCTGTCGTTCGCCTCATCGGTTCAGGGCCGATCATGGTTCAGGTGCTCGACGCCGTTGAGAAACTCGAAACCTACGGCGTTCGTGCCGAGATTTATTCCGCCACCTCCTACGGGGAATTGCGTCGAGAAGGCCTGGCTTGCGACCGCTACAACCGACTCCACCCCAGCGAAGACGCACAGAAGCCGTGGGTTGAGACGCTGCTCGCCGAATCTCTTCCCACCGTTGCGGTTTCCGACAACATGGCGGCGGTACCCGACATGATTCGACAATGGGTCAACGGGCCGTATACGGTTCTTGGCACCGACGGTTTTGGTCGGTCCGATACTCGAGAAGCGCTTCGACGATTCTTTGAAATTGACGGCGCCGCCATTGCCTTGGCGGCTCTCTCGTGCCTGGTTCGAGAAGGTGAATTGGACGCAAAAATCTACGGTACGGCTCAGAAGAATTTTGCCGTCTCCTCGGAGCGAACGGACATCACCGAGCTTTGAGCTGACTCACGTCAACCCCTTCCTCGCTCAGCAGGAGGCGCTTTTGTTCCACGCCCCCCGTCCCGCTGTAGCCTCCAAGTCCTCCGTCGGAGCGAACCACGCGATGACACGGTACTTCGGGAACGTAGGGGTTGCTTGCACAAGCATTGGCAACGGCCCGGGCAGATTTCGGGTGGCCGATTTGAACGGCGACTTGCGCGTACGTGCGCACCTCTCCCCGTGGAATGCTCTTCAGCGCCTTCCATACTTTTTGTTGAAACGGCGTTCCTTTCATTTCGCTTTTTCACCGTCCCCGAAGAAGTTCCGCAAGCGCCATGCCACCATCAAGGCCACGAGGCCAATCAGCACCATGATTTGCTGACTCATGCCTTCAGATTCCATGATACGACATACGAATGGCGAGTCTTTATGCTTCGCACGCCTTCTCAAATCCAAGCATCGCTTTCAGCGGTCAGTTCATCTCGTACATCACCGGTGTTGATGACGCCACGCGGCTCAACGAGCATGATTTTGCACTCCTGTTCAGCGTAGGGTTTGTGTCGAGTACCTTTTGGAACGACGAACATTTCGCCAGCGCTCAAGGTAAGGGTTTGGTCTTCAAACTCAATCTTCATGCTGCCCTCGATGACGATAAACACCTCGTCGGTCTCGTTGTGGTCGTGCCAAACAAACTCGCCTTGAATCTTGACGAGCTTGAACTGGTAATCGTTCATCTCTGCAATCACCTTGGGCGACCAAAGGTCGGAAAACAGGTCAAATTTCTCAGCGAGGTTCACCACGTTCATGGTTTGGCCAGAACCTCGGTTTTACTTGGCTCTATGCCTCGTCAGCGAGGCGGTGTCCACGTGCCTTGATTACGCGCAAAGTCAAGCACATGGCAGTAGACCGTGGTGATGTTTTCACTTGGTCGTTCAACCCGCCCAATTTCACCCCCAGACAACGGCTTGGGCGTCTTTTTCCACGCCCGTCGTGCAAGAAGGGATAACGGGAATCGGAACAGGGCCGGGCCGTTCACGGGCAAGGTCCACCGGGTCAACCACGAGCGCTCAAGAACACCGGCCTCCGCCATGGCCTCCTCAACTTCGGACCACGAAGCACCGCCGGTTTTCCTTCGAACCAACCACGAAGGGTTCACCGAGGAGTCCACGGTGAACCCGTGTTGGGCAAGGACCGGGGCCATCCACGGTGCAACGTAGCCGTTCGGGGCGCGAAAATACGGACGAAAAGCATCGCCCGCATGTTGTTTGAGAAGCGCCGTTGAACATGCAAGCGTCGCTGAGAAACCTTCGACGTCCTTCCCCCAAGCCGACCATGAACGGTGTTCGTGACCGTGACAGCCGACGGTGAGTCGGGTCGGAAAGCGGGTCAAGGCACCGGTCAACATCGCAACAAAAGCCTCGTTTTCCAACAGGTCGGTGATCAAAAACAAGGTCACGGCACTTTCGTGACTCGCCATCCAGGAAACAAAACCTCGCCAACCGTCTTGAAAAGTTGATGAGAGTTCATCGGGATGGCCGGTGAAAGGAACGGTGCTGCGAGTCGGGTGACCCTGATGCTTGGGAAGGTGGCGCAGGTCATCGCTGTCGACGGTGAACCATGTTGGCATGTTAAGCCTCCGGCTGCACGTCAACCAGATGGAGATGGTGAGGGACGGTGCGTTCGTTGAATTCAATGCCGATGAACGCATCGAGCCGTTCGCCATCCCACCGTTCGCAGATTGCACTCGCCGTGGCCAGGCCGGGGGTGTTGTGAGGGTGGACCGCGATTTCAACGGTGGTCGCCTCGTCCCGCTGGGCGAGCCACGCAAAGATGGCGTCAACACAGCGACTCGCCATGCGTTGTTGGCGGTGCTTTTTCCTCACCCAATACCCCAAATTGAAGTCCGAATGCGGAGATTGCAGTTCGTCACCCAGGCCCACCAAACCAGCAAATTCACCGGTTGAGACAACGTGAATGGACCAAAAATGGAGTCGATCGGTCCCTTGTTGAGCGTTGATGTCATAGATCATGTCACGGAGTTGGCGACGAATATCGTCGCTGGGATTTAACCACGGCAAGGCGGCTTGGGCGGCGGGGACATCCTCATGATACGCCTCGATCATCGCTTCAAGCACGCCTTTTGCAGCAGGGCGCAACACCAATTCGTCATCGACGACGAGTTCGGGTGTAGCCAGCATTGGGTCCCCTCTAAACAAGCAATTGAGCACGGGCTTGTTGAACGTGCGGGTCGTTGGGATGGACGTACGCAGCCATGTCCAACGTCCACTTGACGTGGTCGTGTCGGCCCAAATGTTGCATCAAGACCGAGATGTGGAGCAGCATATCGAGGTTCTGGTCGAGGTGCGGTCCGAGGCCGTCAAGCGCATGAGCCGCTCGCTCCATTCGCCCGTGTTTGACGTGTTCCATGGCCGCAACCACTTCCTGGTAGACTTGGGTCGGCGTCCAAGCTTCGCCTTTGGGCCACGGCCAAATGCGGTTTTCATTCGATTCGGTTTGTGAAGACGCTTCGGCGAGGACGACGGTATCTGGCTCAGACGCGCCTGCCGGAGCATCGGACGGAACGGCATCAATGGATTCAGGCGCCTGCTCGGACGCTTCGTCCTCGTCAAAGAAGTCCGGAAGGTCGGGCGTGGAAGAGGTGGGTGGGGTGGTGTCCAAGGCTTCAAGGGCTTGAACCGGAGCAGAGGGGGCCGTTCGTTCGGGTTCGCTTACCACAGCTTGCGCTAAGGAACCGGTCGGTTCGTCCATATCGTCGTCTGGCAAGTCGGGCAAGTCAGGCGTTGCTTCAGACGTGGCTGGGCCCACTTCTCCGAGCAAATCATCGTCGTTGGGGGTAGACACGGTGGGCGAATAGAGACCTCCCTTTCCGGTATGGACGGGTTCGGCCACCTCCGCAAGGGGGTCCACTTCCTCAAAGGTGAATTCAACGCGGTCCTTGGGAGCGTCGGCAGCCGTGAGCACGGCGTCGTCCTCTTCCTCTGCCAGAACGGTTTGGAAAAGTGTCGGTCCTTGCCCTTCAATGAAGTCAAAGGATTCTGGCTCGCCTTGCTCTTCGTCCATCGAAGGGGCCGCAACTTCGTACTGGTCAACGTCCACGGTCACATCGTCCATCGCCAGCACCGCTTGAACCACAGGTGTGAATTCCTCAGGGTCTTCGTTCTCTCCGAGCAACAAATCCATGATTTCGTCACCCGTGGTGGTGGGTTCTGCCATCGGTTGGTCACGTGCCGATTTGTTGAGCTCGTAGTAGCATTGTTCGCAGGTTTGGGCGCCGAGCGGGTTCAGGTATTCGCAATAGGGGCAGGATTCACCGATGGCGTCCTTTTCCCTTTTCTTGCGTCCAAACACGGCCTACCCACCTCACCCCTCCGCCGGAGAATGTCTGTTTAAGAATGCGGGTTTCTCGCTCGTCGAAGTTCACGTTCACCATCCATACGATGATGAGGGGAGAGGGGGTCGTCGCTTCATGGGGCGAAAGGGGGCCGTGAAACGGATGAGCAGCGCCTCACCTCCCGAAGTGCCGATGGCGAAAGACGAGCCCATGCCGGACCGTTGGCGACGCAGCCAAGACCACTTCATCCGCCTGACCGAATTGATACGCCAAGAGTTGGACGACGAGACCCAAGCGGTTGAGGAACGGTGGAAAACCTGGACAAAACAACGTTTGGTCCTCGCTGGTGTGACCATGTTCGACCTCCGAGCACGAACCCAAGGGCGCTTCTTTGGCGAGGACATCGTGGTGTTTGAGTCGCAGGACAGCGGGCGTTTACCCGAACACCGTTTTTCTCACGGCGACATCGTCTTGATCTCCCGGTCGCGGCCGTGGGGAGAAAAAGTGGTTGAAGGCGTGGTGCTTGACCGCGGCCCAACCCGCATACGGGTGGTCGTGGCTGAACGACCTCGCGACTTGCGCAAGGGAGGTTGGCGCTTGGACCGGGGGGCCAACCGAGTGGCTCACGACCGCATGCACGAAGCCCTCGAGGCTTTCCACTCAACCGAAGGCGATGGCGGGACCGTGCTCAGAGAGATGTTGCTGGGGAACGTCTTGGACATCAACGACAGTGCGCGCCTTCCCCCCGAAATTCGCGGCAAGTTGCAGCAACGGGGGCCTTTGCCGTCCCTGGCCACCCTCAACGCCTCGCAACGGGCGGCCATCGACGCCGCTGTGAACCAACGGCTCACCTTGATCCAAGGACCTCCTGGCACGGGAAAAACCACGACGGCCACCCACCTTCTTCATCACCTCGCCGCCCGAGGAAGCGGACCCATCCTCGCCACCGCTGAATCGAACGTGGCGGTGGACAACCTGCTGGAAGGTCTGCTCGATTTGGGCGTTAAAGCGCTTCGAGTTGGCCGCCCGGTGAAGGTTCGGGAGGCTTTGCGCTCGGCAACCCTCGACGCCATTCTCGAGGACCACCCCAAACAAGAGGAGTTGACGTTCCTGCAGGACGAACTCCGGAAATTCAAACGGGAACTCCCTTCGCTCAAAGGCAAAGACAAGGGGATGATGCACCGGGACATCAACAACAACCACAAGGAAATTCGGCGTTTGGAAGACGAAATGACCGCGAGCATTCTGGACGATGCCGAGGTGATTTGCGCCACCACCATCGGTGCAGGACACCGGTTGTTGGAGCGGCGAAAATTCCCCATCGTCTTGATGGACGAGGCGACCCAAGCCACCGAGCCAAGTGCTTTGGTGCCCATCGTCAAAGGGTGCCGACAACTCGTTTTGGTGGGTGACCATCAACAGCTCCCGCCCACGGTCATCAGCAAACGAGCCGAGTTAGGCGGCCTCAACCGTTCCCTCTTCGACCGACTGATTGCGTGCGGTCTCGAATCCATGATGCTCACCACGCAATACCGCATGCACCCCACGCTGCGAGAATTCCCAAGCGCCCGTTTTTACGAGAATCGTCTCGATGACGGATGCACACCGGACCAACGCCCACCTCCTGCAGGTTTCCTGTGGCCGGATTGGGACCGGCCGATGGCCTTCGTACCTGTAGAGGGGGTTGAGGAAACCGATGACGAAGGCAAAAGCCGTTCCAACCGTGACGAGGCGGCCAAGGTGTTCAGCATCGTGAACGACCTTTTGGCGATGGGCGACCTCCAACCCGAAGACATCGGGGTGATTTCCCCTTACAACGGTCAGGTTCGAGAACTCATCCATCTGTTCGACGATGCGGGAGGGCGGGAGCCTGGGGAACCGTATGCAGGCTTGGAAATCAAAAGCGTTGACGGCTACCAAGGCCGAGAAAAAGAGGTCATCGTCATGTCCACCGTCCGGGCCAACGACCGCGGTGAAGTGGGTTTTCTCGCCGATTACCGGCGTTTGAACGTCGCCATCACGCGAGCCAAACGCGGACTTGTTGTTCTCGGCCATCCCACAACGTTGCGTCACGACCCCACCTGGCGGTCGTACCTCGATTGGGTTGAGGAAAGCCAACTCTTTGCTTGGCATGTTACCCATCAGGATTGAGACCCCAATGGTGTAGTGGTCCATGTTTCGGGCAAAAATCCTGTGCAGATGCTCACCGGAGGACCTTGAATCGGTGAGGCTGATAAGTCGGTGGCTTCACCTGCGGTCCATGCAACCAGCGCCTGTTTCCATCTATCCGAGCCAAACCGAACCCATGTCCATCGCTGTGACGCCACCCGTCCTCGTTTCGGAGAAGGATTGGGTCGTCACCCTCGTGCTTGCCGTCGTGCTCGGCTTCCTCGGCATTGACCGGTTTTATGCAGGGTCCATCGGTCTTGGTGTGTTGAAACTCCTGACGTCCGGTGGTCTCGGTCTCTGGTGGCTCATCGACATCATTCTTCTCGCGACCGGGAACTACAGAGATGGCAACGGGCATACGATTGCCACAAAGTGAATTCAGGTCACGGAACCCCCCGTGCATGAGTCCCGTTCAATTGGATGTTGTCGCCGGCTTTTCGTGCGGTGAGAACGCAGCCTTTGACAAAGGAGAAGGCTTGGGTGGGGCATGGCCGACGATGCGGTGACGATTGTCAAGGGCGGGACCCTCGCTCAGAGCATCCTCGGTTCGGCTCCCGAGGGCATGCTTATCGCCCCTGCTTGGAAACGTGTTTTGGCCTTCATGCTCGACGTCATCATGCTCAGTGTGGTGCTGTCGTTTCTTTCCGGTGGACAACTCATCGCCAACCTCTACAACCTCAGCCTGCTCTCCCAAGGCATCCAAAGCTTGGTCTTCTTTTTCATCAACTGGTTTGTTTTTGCAGGCGCCTTCTATCTCTATTTCAAATACACCGGGCAAACCATGGGCCGTTCGTTGGCTCAGCGTGGCTTTCGCATCGCCATCGTCCACGACAACGGGACGGTTTTGGAAGCCCATCATTGGGGTCCCCGGGCCGTGGCGAAGATGATCTACATGCTTCCAATCATCGGGCCGTTGTGGTTCGGCTTGCGCGATGCCTTCAACGCTGGCTCCAAAGACAACGAGTACCGAACCAAGGTTGACCAAACCCATCATACGGTGGCCGCCGTGGATTGGTCGTTGCCATCGGAAACGCGCCTTCGCTTGCGCTGATTTCATCCTCAAACGGGCAAGCCATTGAAGTAGAGCCACCCTTCAGTTAGGTCCGGTGAGGCTTGATGAGCGACGACCACAGCACACGTGCCGGCTCCCTCAACGCTCATCTCATGTCCGTCAGTATGGAGATTGACGACGACGACGAGGACGTCATCTTCGTCGTGGTTGATGTCGTCAACGAATCGGCCATACCGGTTGGTGGACTTTCCGCTGCGCTTGTTACCGACAAAGGTGTGCGGTACGAGCCGGTCGAGGGCATCACCTCCATTGGACCGGGTTTAACCCGTCAGTTCAAGTTCGAAGCCGGCATTGTCACGGGAACATGGTCGTTTGAATTCAGCGCCGGGGGCCAAGGGATGAAACTTGGGCCGTACGAAGCCGATTTTGAGTTCAAAGCCGAGCAAGGGCGCGTCATGGGCAACGCCATCGGGACCTCCTTGTTTAGCGGCGCTTTTGATTCTCACTTGGGCGATTTCGGGTCCGTCGAAGAACGCGGCATCATCAACCCCGACACCATCGTCATGACTTCGTATGTCGGCGAAAGCATGGAGGGTGGCGGCACCAAGGTCAGCCAAGGCTTTGCGGCGGAGGCTGAAGACGAAGAAGGTCCACGGACACCCCCTTGGGTGTCATCAACGCCTGAACCCGCCGATTCTCTTCTCACCACCAACAGCGATCCTCTTCTCACCACCAACAGCGATCCTCTTCTCGCCTCACCGACACCTGCGCAACCAGAGACAGCGACTCCGGTTCTTGAGGCACCTCCCGCACCAGCGGCCGACCCTTTGCTCACACCGCTCACCTCCACCCCGCCAGCGCCCGAGCCTGAAGCTCCTGCAGCACCGCTTGAAGCCCCACCCGAAACCGTCGTCGAAACCGCAGCAACACCCCCGCCTCTCCCACCTGCAGCCGCTACAACACCTCCATCTGTTCCGCCATCCGCACCGAACCCACCGTCCTCCGGTCCACCATCTGGGCCACCGAGCGGTCCTCCGTCCGGACCACCTTCCCGACCCGGCAATCTTTGAGGTGAGACCGTGACCGAACGCTTTGCGATGAAATTGTGCGGCACCCAAGCCTCCTACCAAATCGTCCCGGAGGGGATTGACGGCATTGACCTCGATGCAGTTGGTGCCGCCATTGAGGCGGAAGGGTACGAGGTGGGGGTTCGTTCCCGCCTGTGCTGGACCTTCACCGACCCCTGCATCATGACGCTCTTTCCAAGCGGGAAACTCATGGTGAGAACCGAAGACAAGGACTTGGCCATCACGGTGGCTGAACGCCATGTCGAGGTGTGGATCAAGGCATGAGCGTGAAGGCATGATCGATGAAGATGTCCTGGCCCATCTCAACGGTCATGGTGTTGTGGCTTACCCCACGAGCACCCTGCCTGGATTGGCTTGTTTGCCGACTTCTGAAGCCCTCGATGCCTTGTTTGCGCTCAAACAACGCTCAGCCGACAAGCCGGTGAGTCTTGGTGTTCTTTCGTTGGACCAAGCCGCTTCGTTGGTGATCGTCCCCCCGGAGATTCGTGCATTGGAAGCGGCTTTCCCAAAGGGCGGTTTTTCCTTCGTTCTCGATGCGATTGAACCGCTTGACCCGAGATTGGGCGGAGGACGCGTGGCGGTTCGATGTCTTTCGCACCCGGTGGCCAGGGCGTTGGTCGAGGCTGTGGGCCCCATCACCGCAACAAGCGCAAACGAATCGGGCGAAACGCCGGCATCTTCCGCTGAAGAAGCCGGACGTGCTTTGGGGCTGCCACCACACGCCGTGCTCGGGGGAACCTGTCCAGGGGGTCGAGGAAGTACGTTCATCAACGTGACCGAGGGCGACGCTGGTGTTGAAGTAACCATTATCAGAGAGGGCGTTGTACCGACGCATAGCGTGATTGAATGGTGGAAGAGTCGCAACTGAAATATTGGCGGGATGCAGGTCATGTTGCCCGCCGTACTCTCGAAGCGATGAAGCTGGAATTGCAGCCCGGCAAGACCTTTCACGAGATCATTGAATCCGCTGAGCGTTTTATTCATCGCCACGGCGGCAAACCCGCTTTTCCCGGCACCATTGCGGTGAACGACCTCGCAGCCCATTTCACGACGAACCACATGGTGGAACCCGTTGAGGGATGGGAGGGCGAATCGGTCCTTCAGAAGGGCGACTTGGTGAAAATTGATTTTGGCGTTCACATCAAAGGGCACATCGGTGACAACGCATTGACGTTCGAAGTCGGGAACAGCAACGAGCACACCGAGCAAATCAAAGCGGCCAAAGAAGCGCGTGACGCGGCCGTGGAAATGCTCCACCCCGGCACCCCATGGTACAAAGTCGGGCAAGCCGCTGCACAGCCTTCGTTGGATGCTGGATTTCAACCGATTCGGAACCTTTGCGGCCATCAACTCAAGCCGTGGGAATTGCACGCCGGCGTTTCGGTACCTTCCTACGCATGCGGCAAGGACAACCAAGGCTTCCGTGGCGTTGTGGAAGAAGGCGGCGTGTACGCGATTGAACCCTTCAACACCACCGGTTCCTCCGGGCTCATCGAAAACATCGGTCGCCATCATTCGTCCAACATCTATCGGGTCACCGGGATGACAACGTCTCGGAAGGCACGTGCGAAGGGACAACTCAAGCCCTTGGGGGCGCAGATGGCGCGAAACCTCGAAGAGCGATACGCCACCCTTCCGTTCGCTGAAAGGTGGGCTTTTCCGATGCTGAAGAAACCCTTCCCCGATGCCGATGAAGCAAGCCTTCAGAGCAAATGGAACGCCCTGGTGAAGAAACTCATCAGCCTCAGGTTCTTGGAGACGTACCACGTTTTGCGCTGTAAGGACGGCGGTAACATCGCGCAGTTTGAGCACACCGTTCACGTGACTTCAGGCGGTCCGGAAATTTTGACGGTCGAATGAAGGGCGGTTTTTTGACTCAAAAACGCATATAAACTGGGTCATGCTACGGTTTCTTGAACAGGGCTGTTGAAGTTCTCGTTGAGTGCATCCCATCCCCTCTCGGTTTCTCTCACCCTGTTCACCTCTACTTCACCTTGAGCGGATGCTTTTCGTGTTCGTTTTCTGCCCGTTGTGTTATTTACAAAGCGTATGCACCACTCTCGGCGGTTGAAACCGATTAAATGGGGCGTGG
>JAUREJ010000010.1:2885-56078 GCA_030827475.1 Candidatus Poseidonia sp. | reverse complement strand
CCGCATTTTTGGGTACCAGTCCCATTCGCCAATACACCGAAGGGTGGACGATGGAGAAGTTGATGACAACCATGGAAGCAGCCGTCACTTACGCCGTTGAGAACGATGTTCCTGTCATGTTCGTCACGGAGGACACGACCCGCTCCAAGCCTGATGATGTCAAAATGATCTACCAGCGAGCCATGGAATTGGGCGTTCGCCGTCTTTGTGTTTGTGACACGTGCGGGCACGTTACGCCCAACGGTGTCAAGAAACTTCTCTCTTTCATCGACGAAGAGGTCATCAAAGACGCTGGATACCAACGCAGAGACATTGAAGTCAACTGGCACGGTCACCAAGACCGCGGTTTGGGTGTTGCGAACAACATCGCAGCCGTCGAGGCGGGCGCCGACGTGATTCACGGAACCGCTCTTGGTGTTGGTGAACGTGCAGGCAATGCACCTTTGGATCAAACGCTGGTGAATCTCAAACTTATGGGCGTCATCGAGAACGACCTCACGTTGCTTGACACCTACATGCAAAAAGCCAACGAATACATCGAGGTCCCTCTGCCTCGAAACTATCCCGTGTTTGGCAACGACGCCTTTGAAACCGGAACGGGGGTTCACGCCTCGGCGGTGATCAAAGCCATGCGAAAGGGCGACCACTGGCTGGCCGACCGCGTGTATTCCGGTGTGCCTGCGGGTGATTTCGGCCTCAAACAGGTGATTCGTATCGGTCACATGTCTGGACGTTCGAACATCATTTGGTGGCTTGAACAAAACGGTATTGAGGCGAACGACGACTTGGTTGCCCATCTCTTTGAAGTGGCGAAGAGCCAAAAGCGCAACATGCTGGAAAGCGAGATTCACGAGGCCGTTGCAGCGTTCTCAGCTCAATGATCACGCCGCTTCTTCCTCGAACTCCTTTGGTTCGCTGGTGATTTTTGAGGCGATCCATTCCGAGTCGACCTCACCACCGATCCATTCGCCATCGAGCGAAATCACGCTGATTTCGTGTTCTTCTCGCCACACCCGTTCTTCCATTGAGCCGTTGACGACAAAGCGCCCGTTCTCGTCAATTTGCTCCTGCAGAAGCGAGAAATGTTTGGAAATCGGTAAAAAATGACCAACGGGCATGCCTGCAGAGGTGAACGGGTTTGTCGCTGCACCGATGACGAGGCCGTCCTCAGGAGCAACGATGTCCACCGTCATTCCAGGGGTTGCTGGGTCGGAGATGGTTGCGACAACCTCTCCTTCGCGCATCACGCTGCCCGCCGAGACAAACATGTCAAGCAGTCCACCTTCAGCGGCTCTCAGCCATGTTGAGCCGCTCGCCAATATTCGGAACTTTGGTCGCTGTGGGTTTCCCGGAATCATGCGCATTGAACGAAGTGCGTTCAAGATGCCGTGAACCGCAACCTTGACCGATTGGTCGCCAAGAAAATCAGCCCCACCGCCTTCGTACGTGATCACCGGAATGTCGAGGCTGTTGGCGGTTCGTCGCAGGGTCCCTTTGGGTGGGATGGAATCCAAGAGGATTTCAATGCCGAAAGATTTCGCAAGTAAGTAAGAACTGGTATGTGTGAGGTCCACCCGCACCTGGGGCATGTTTGTCCGACCTTTTGCTGCGCTGTGCAGGTCGATGATGGCGTCGCTATCCTCTACGAGATAGGACCAAATTTGGTCCGCCACACGACGGGTGGTGGACCCTCCGGAATCGCCGGGGAATTGGCGGTTCAGGTCTCTGCCGTCCGGGAAATAGCGAGATTTCATCCGATAACCAGGGAGATTGACGACCGGTACGATTCGGAGGGTTCCTGCCATGGTTGCGGGGTCAAGCGGTTTCCCGGAATCTGTGAAGGCGTTGCTCAGGAGGTGGGTGCATGCTGATGGGCCGGTGAGTTCGTCGCCGTGAATGGCACCGAAGACGGTGATGCAGGGGCCCGGTCGTGCACCGTGCAAGACGGTGACGGGGACCGGCCAGCGGTCACCAAGGTTGACGTCCAGGAGGGGAAGGTGGACGGTTCGAAGCGTTCCTGGCTTGATCCGCTTGCGGTAAAACCGAATCTCGCCCCAGGTTGACGTGCGGTCCCACTCGGGTCGGTCTTCGGTTTGGTGAGCTTTCATTGCCTCTTCAATCGCGACCTTGCGTCGCTTCGGCAATTCGTGAGCGACGCGCACTTTGCTGACGGTTTTCCTCCGTCGCTCGCCCATGGTCTGTCGACGGTTGTCGTCCTCATCAACGCTCCGCTTTCTACCTGCAACAAACTCCATGAAGCGTCCTTGTCCGTGTGGCGGTATGAGCGAGAAAGGCGTCCAGCGAACCTACGCACCCAATTCCATCTGTTTTGGATGTGGACCGGCGAACAAACACGGTTTGCAAATCGATTCGCACCGAACCGATGACGGTCTTGTCATGACCTTCCAAGCTCAACCAAAACACCAAGCCTTTCCCGGTATGGTGAACGGGGGAATCATCGGCACGTTGCTCGACTGTCACGGGAACTGGGCAGCAGCCATGGCCCTCATGGACGCTGGCAACTTGGACGAGCCTCCCTGTACCGTGACGGCGACGTACGAAGTGAAACTTCGCCGACCCACTCCGGTCGAAACCGAGTTAACCGTGGTTGCCCGTGTGGTTGAACTGATGGAGGACCGAGCGACTGTTGAACTCCTGCTTGAAGCAAATGGAAAAACCTGCGCCACTGGGAGCGGTCTATTTGTTGCGGTCAAGGAAGGCCACCCGGCGTACCACCGTTGGTCGTGAGGCGAACGGGATGGCGAGAGCAAATCAACAGCAAATGGCCAGGCTCGAGCATCTTCGAGAAGAGGTTCTTGAGACCATGCAGCACCTGCCATTCGTTGATGGTTCAGCCCTTGCGGTGTTGGAATGCCTGCCTCTTGGTGTTTTGCGGCGAAGCGCCACGCAGCGCCACGGCGTGACACGATGGAGGCGAGCGGCTGATGGCGTTCTCGTCGTGGAAACGGTCGATCTCCATCCACATTTGCTTGGTGAGGCTTGGGATGCTTATGCGAAGTTTGTCTTGTACCACGAATTCATTCACGCGCTCGGATGGCGATCTCACGACATCGACTTCCGAGGTCTTGAAGCCCTTTGGCCCGATGCAAGTGCCCGTGATTTCGGACCTTCCTTCACGCACGCGATGCGAAAGAATCGGGCCACGTGGATGTGGGCGTGCTCCACCTGTGACCAGCGTTTTCCTCGGCAACGACGAGGGAACGGCAGATACATGTGCCGCGTGTGTCGAACCCCCCTGCTTGATGTCCCCGTACATGACGCTCAATGATATACCAGTTCACCGTGGTCAGCATGTTGAGCATGTCCAACTTCACGCGCTCGCTGTTGATGCTCGGGGTGCTGATGGTGTCGTTCTACCAGCCGTGGACCATGGTCCATGCATCCGCTGGGCTCACTTCCCAAGAGGACGGCGGTGACCTCTACCTGTCATGCCGAGAGGATAACGATTGTGTCCTCACACCGACGCCGATTGGGGAAGAGGTCGTGACCGGTCAGAGCTCGGCCAATACGTTCCAGTCGGAAACGTTGACGTTTGAATTTGAAGCCGACCCTCCGCAAGACCACGTAGCGCTGCTTCCTGACCTGATGGCCTTGATGGAAATTGATTTCAAACACCAAACCGAGGCCGGGAGTCTGTTCCGACCCGCTCTGAATGCCCGTTTGATTTTGGGCCAAAACGTCAACGAGTGGTCATTTGAGGCGGATCTGCTTCCGCAAACGAATCCGTCTTCGTACGTTTTGGAGGATGAACCCCTCTCGCTCGCCGAAGGCCGCGTTCTGTGGGAGGATGAACCCATCCGTTTGGTGCTCACGTTTACCTTAGACAGGCCGGGGACATGGGCACTGAACATGCGGGGGGCTTCAATGGTCAAGTTTGATGTCCCTTGGTCCATCGACGCAGAGGCTGTTGACCGGGATGAACCCTCGTCCACCACCCAACCACGCTCGACCCAGTTTGAAGACCTCCACTTTGGGGCCTTGGTTGGTGCAGACCACGACTGCTGGGCATTTGAGGTGGAAACTCATGAAGTCCTGAGGCTCTTGGTTGAATGGGAGCAGGTGCCCATTGAATTGGAACAACCGCACCCGGTCCCCGATTTCATTACCGCAGCTGGCCGCCGTGCACCGGCTCCGGAGGTTCTGGTTGACGATGACGGCACATCGGTGAAAATGACATACCGATGGCGCTCCTTGTCAACGGGCGATTACACGATGTGCATGCACGGCTCGCCGGGGAAGGTTCAGCCTTACGCCTGGTCAGGAGCGTTTGGTTACGAGGGCATGGGCCCCACCGACCCGACAGGTTTCGGTTCAACAAGTTATTATCCTCAAGGTGCCGCTCTGCTTGGTGACCTCGACGACCCCTACCGACTTCACGGCCAAGGACTTGCACTTCTTGTGCTGTCCATGGTGATGCTCGGGGTGTTTCTCTTGGTGGCGATGCGTCCAACAACCTCCTACACTCTTCGGCTGGGCATGTTTGTTCCCGGTGCGGTTCTCCTTCTCGTGGGCGGAGTTCTGCATCCGTTGTGGGCCATGGCTGATGAGGTCCAGCATGATGACGAAATCACGCTTGACACGCTCATCGACATGCGCTTGCAACAACTGTGGGACGTTTCCGCAGATGGCGTTCCGGACCAGACCCTCTCCACGCACACAGGGGCCACATGGGGCATGCTTGACGGGGAGGAGTTGAAACTGAAACTAACCATTGAGGAAGCCATTCCTCTTGAAGACGGTCGCTGGCAGTTGTTGGTCCCTGAACTTGCTTCGCTTCGTCTTGACCAAGCCATTTTCGGGCAAGTCGCGAAAGGACAAACCTACCAGTCCGACGATGGCAGGTTGGAAAGCCAGACCGTTCGCTTTGTTCTGCTCGCAGGACGTTCTCTCTTGCTCGACCTCTTGATCTTGGAAGCTTTGTTGGTGGTCGATGACGTTCCTGACTCATCGGTATTCCATATTGAAACGACGATGGTTGCCACGCAAGCCGCAGGGTCCATCGCAGCGCCTGCTTGGGGCACCCGGCCCGAAGGGATTTCTTCAGCAGAATGGGTCCGGTTGCAAGGCTCCCTCTTCCCCGAGCGCATTTCCATCAGTTTGTGCGATTGCGATTTGGACCTGTTGGACGTGACCTTCTTGCCCTCAAACGGTTTTGACCCAGCTGACTTGCCTCAAGAATGGGGCTTGCGAAACGCAGTGGGCCTCCTACCCTACGGTTCTGTACTGATGTGGGGGGGTCTCATCTTGGGTGCAAGTGCCACAACGATGGAGGTTCAACGAGCCTCAAGAGCACAGAAACTTGCAGAGGTCTACCGGTCGGAAAGCGGCCGGTGGGCGTGAATCATTCGCTGTTTTTCTTATCCAATTCATCGGAAACAGCAGCAGAGACTTCCTCATCCGACATGTTAGCGGCTTTGGCTGCTTCACCGATGGATTCAGCCTCAGCTTCGGTGATCTTTCCATCAGCGGCTGCAGATTTAATAGCGGCCTTCACGTTGATATTGGCCGCTTCGGAATCGGTGATGCCGAGCGCCTCTTGGAAGGATTTCAATTCCACGAGTTCTTCTTGCGTGATGACGCCGTCTTGCCATGCGGATTCGTAAGCGTGGACCAAAAAGTCACGGTAAGCGTCTTGATTGAGCAAGACGTCTCGAATCAAGCCGGTGTCAACGCCGGAAGGACCGTCTGCCATGTCGAGCAGAGCGATGGAGCGGCGGACTTCCTTCACGGCCATGTCCTTCAGTCCGTGGCCTGCCCAGACAGCGCCGGCCGCTACGACCGCTGCAGAGAACCAGCGCATCACGTTGGCGTCCACCAGTTCGCCGGGTTCGATGAGGTGGAAGATGCCTAAAACGACCATCGCTGCGCCGCACATGACCTCCACCCAATCGTTCAAATCAGGTTCATCGTCAAACACCGAGAGCCGTTCTTCTACCATGGACTCAACGTCGTCGCTCATGGGCTGACCACGCCTCGGTGGGACTTAGGGATGTCGGCCTGCTCCGTCCTCCGTCGTCCTTTTGAACCGCTGCCTCGACTCTGGGTGCATGGAGGGGTTTGAGCGTGATGTTGCAGCGCTTGACTTGCCTCCAAAATTCGTCAAATTTCTTCAGCGTGATTGGGGAATTGAGCAACTTCACCCGCCACAAGCTGAAGCCCTTCCCTCGGTGGTGGGGGGCCGGAACACCTTGATCGCAATACCCACCGCATCCGGTAAGTCGCTTCTCGCTTACATCGCCATGGTCAAACGCTTGAGCGAAGGTCACGACCGCTCAAAAGCCATCTACATCGTGCCGCTCAAGGCGTTGGCGATGGAGAAATACGAGGAGTTGTCCGAAGTGGGTCGAGCCATGGGGTTCACGGTGGGCTTGGGCATCGGAGATGCGACGTCCGAAGCCAAGAACATCAAGGAGTGCAACATCTTGGTTTGCACCTCCGAAAAACTCGATTCATTGATGCGTCACAATGCTGAACTTCTTGCCGATGTTTGCTGCGTGGTGGCCGATGAATTCCATTTGATGAACGATGCTACACGGGGTCCGACCCTTGAGATCAACCTCACCCGTCTTCGTCACATCAAACCGGACGCCCAACTCGTGGCCCTCTCCGCAACCGTGGGGAACGCAGAGGCGTTGGCGACTTGGTTGGATGCCACGCTCATCAAGTCCGATTGGCGTCCTGTGGCGCTTGAATACGCTACGTTTCATGACTTCCATGTCGAACCTCGGAAATTGCAATCACCGGGGAAGGGAGGGCATGTGCCTCCGTTGGGGCCGCCCCGCCAGCTCGATGGGCTGAAGAGCCACCCCGTTTGGAGCGTGGTGAGCGACGGCATGGATATGGGAAGCCAAGTCTTGATGTTCGTTGGTACCCGGAAGAGCGCCCAATCCGAAGCGAAAAATCTCGCAAAGCGAGTCTCAAAACGCCTTATGAAGGAACAGCCTGAACGGTTGCTCCAACTCAAAGAACTTGCTGAACGGCTTTCGGGACGGAGTCAGTCAAACCTAGCAGAACAACTTGCCTCATGCCTTGCAGGCGGCGTTGGATTCCATCATGCGGGCCTCACCCATGCCCAACGAAAGGAGGTCGAAGCTGCCTTCAAGTCCGGCATTTTGGTAGCGCTGACCGCCACGCCAACCCTCGCAGCTGGAGTCAACCTTCCTGCACGACGCGTTTTGGTCCGCGACCTCAAACGGTGGGATGACGGTATGAGTCGTCCTTTGCCGGTGATGGAGGTGCGTCAGATGCTTGGTCGGGCAGGACGACCAAAATACGACACGCAAGGCGAGGCCTGGGTCTATTGCAAAGGGACAGACGGTTGGGAAGTGGCTGACGCTGTGGCTGACCGCTATTTCTTCGGTCCTGTAGAGGATGTAACCTCGAAATTGGCCTCTGAGCCCGCCTTGAGAATGCATCTCTTGGCCAGCGTCGCAACCGGAGGCTTGGTCCATCGGGGTGACATTGAGCACTTTTTCTTCTCAACTTTCCTCGGTTCAACCATGCCCGCGAGCCAACTCAAAGAGCGTTTGTCCACCATGCTCGGGTGGTTGGTTGAGGAGCGCTTTCTTCGAAAATGCGGCGATGACCCGCACTTCACTCCACGTTCGGCCGGGCTCAACATGGGTGATGGCGATGAAGAGGCTTGGGACGACACGGTTCCGCCATGGGCATCGAGTGCGGCGGAAACCGCTGGCGTTGAATGGTCGCCCCAGACCTCTGCACATCCTGCGCAACGTTCTCCATCCGTCCACACCTCTCCGGTGTTTGGGTTTTCGCCGGCTTCTTCATTCGCTCACGGTTCAACCCCGGCCTTGAACCCGGTGGAGGACGGTCCCGGTATGCGTTACGAAGCCACGGCGATGGGTGAGCGGGTGACGCAACTCTACCTTGACCCGCTTTCGGCCTCCATTTTGCGTACGGGTTTGCGAAGGGCATTGAGGCGTTTGGTTCGCCAAGATGCACCGGTCAGCGATTTCGGGTTGCTCCACCTTGCCGTTGCGACGCCGGATTTTGCCTCTTTGTGGGCGAAGACAGCGGACATGGAGGCGAATTCAGCCACGTGGCTCAAGGCCAACGCCACTGAGAACGAACTCCTGATCGAACCGGGCTATGCGGAAGCCATGTTGAGCGATATCAAAAGTGCGTGGATGATTGAGGAGTGGACCGAAGAAACCACGCTCAGAGAACTCGAGAAAACTTTGGACGTTCTCCCGGGTGATGTTCACCATCGTGTGGATTTGATGGGCTGGCTTCTTTCAGGTGCTCAACATGTCGTTCTCACCGACGATGTGTTCGCCGAGGAACACATGGGCCTCGTGTCCCAGTTGGTGCAACAAGTAAGCGTTCTCCAACAACGTGTGCGGCACGGTTGCAAAGCCGATTTGCTTCAACTCGTAAACATTCGTCACGTTGGGCGCCAACGAGCTCGTGACCTTGCCGGCTTGGGGTTGCGGGAGCCGAGCGATGTCATGAACATGAGCGCAACGGTAAGGCAAAAGGTGCTTTCTTTGCGTGGTTGGGGTCCGTTGCTGCTCGACAACATCGAAGCCGAAATCGAGCGCGTCCTCAAACGCTCAAAGCAAACACCTCCCCAGGACAAGCCAAGAAGAGACGATGCCCCCCTCGCCGGTGAACGCCAAGACCATCATTGAAATGCGGTTAACCTCTCGCAGGGCCATGTTGAGCGAGCCGTTTCCCTGTGCCCTCGTGGCCATGACAGCGAACGATGAGGGGTCACCGGTGGACCGATTTCTTCAACATCGGGCCGATGCCCGCTGGGTTTTGATCGGTCTGCATGCTGTTCAATCGCATGTTCAACTTTGGACCGCATGGATTCAAGCCGCTCGTAACGAACTGCGCAATACCATGGTCGCACGGTCGATCGATGCAGAATTCCTTCGCTACCTCGCAGGCACGCATCACATCTCGGAGGCCTTCTCAAGGGCCGGAGTGGGTTCTGGCGACGGATTTGCTTGGATTGTTTGGCTCCCTCCAGCCGAAGGGGAAGCCAACGATTTGGGGCACCTGCAACCAAAAGCCCTTCTCGGCGAATCTTTTGACGAAGGCCTGAACGCACTTCTCTCCTCGTTGGTGTGGACGAGAGAAGGCCGAAAAGTGTCTTTTTCTATAGAGGGTTTAGAGCGCCTTGGTGTTGATGTTGAAGGTTGGTCTGAGGAGCGCCTCGAAGAAGCGATACTCGCTCATGTTTTGATGGCCGACGATCAAAGTTCTTCCCACCGTTAGGGGGAGAGTTCAAAGGCTACCCATGCCTGCTTTGAACCATGGTGATGGCAGCGACTCCTGGAACCAACCACATGCCCTCTACGGGTCGATATTTGGACCAAGACCGGGTGCGAAAAGCCCTCGGTCATGCCCAAGAACTCGGCGCCACATATGCAGAAGTTCGGGTGATGTCGCTCACCGAGTCGACGGTTGCTATGCGAGATGGCGTTCTTGAGCGAGCCATTCCCGGTCAAGAACTCGGGATGACCCTCCGTGTCCTCGCCGACGGCGCTTGGGGCGTCCACTCTACAACCGACCTCGCTTCGTTGAACGACCAAATCGAATCGACCACCCGTTTGGCCAAGGCCGTCGCTGCTCGTCGATCGCCAAAGGACCGGGCGGTGGCGCTTGCCGATGTTCCGATTATCGTGGATGAACAACATTGGCGCTCCGTCTTGGATGTCCGCCACACCGAACTCGATGTCAAGATGGAGCTCATGAACGACCTGTACAGGGGTGCCACCGGGCACGACGATGTCGTTTCGGTCAGGGCCGGATGGAGCGATGAACACTTGCACACCGAACTGATGACCACCGAAGGGATGGACCGGGTCTGGTCCTTCCAGCGTTCATTGATTCACGGGATGGTTACGGCTCGTCGAGACGGCGAGGTGGTCTCCTACCGAACCCGACACGGCGGCCAAGGGGGTTTGGAAGTGATTCAGGCATGCGACCTTGTCGAGCTCGGAGAACAGGCCCAGCGAGCTGCCTTGCGATTGCTCACTGCCGAGCGGGCTCCTTCGGGGAAAATGCCGTTGATAGCGGACCGTGACCTCACCGGCGTCTACATCCACGAGGCTCTCGGTCACCCCTGCGAAGCCGATTTGGTGGCTGCTGGAGATTCATGTTTGGATGGAAAACTCGGCCATCAAATCGGCAACGAAATCGTGACGGTGGTTGACGACCCCACCATGATGGGCGGGTACGGTGCCTACCCCGTTGACGACGAAGGTGTCGATACCCGCGAAAAAGTGCTGATCAAGAACGGCGTGTTGACGGAGTACCTCAATCACCGGGAAACGGCTCACCACTTCGGCGTAGACCCCAACGGGGGTGCACGAGCGCAGGACGGCCTGCATCACCCTCTTGTTCGGATGTCCAACACGATGATTCAAGGGGGTCACCATGCCGATATGGACGAATTGATGGAAGACATCGAATACGGTGTTTATGCGTGTGGCACGAGAGGTGGCCAAGTCGACACGGGTCGGGGTTCGTTCCAATTTGCTGCACAGGAAGCATGGCTGATCGAGAACGGTGAACTCACCCGTCCGCTTAAGGACGTCAGCGTGAGCGGCCTCACGCTTCAAATCTTGAAGAACGTGGACGGTCTTACCCGAGATGCGATGCTGGCCTCCCCTGGGTTTTGTGGCAAGGGACAAACCGTTCCTGTTGGCGACGGTGGCCCAGTCATGCGGATTCGTGAAGCTTTGGTGGGATGAGCATGCTCCCTAACGACGCTGAAGACCGGTTGTTGGCCACCGCCAAACGTCTTGCAGATGCTTGTCAAGCCAGCGGTGTTGAGCAATGGGACCTTGTGGGCTTCCAATCCTACGGCCATGAATTGGACATCGAAGCCGGAAAAATCACCATGGCGAGCGGCGGTGGGGAAGGCGGATTCGGTTTGCGTTTGGTCGACCAAGGGCGATTTGGCTTCGCCCATTTGGTCGATGTGAGCGGTGCGGAGCGAGCGGTCAAGCAAGCGTTGGACATCGCCAACAAGTCGCCCTCCGTGAACGGATTTGTCCTTCCTTCGGCTCAACCTGCTGAGACGGTGGGCGGCCGATTTGATCCGTCCTTGCTCGATGTTTCTCCAGAGGATTTGCTCGAACAAGCCGATGGTGTGCTTTCCGAGGTTGCAAGCCTTGATGAGCGAGCCGTCGTTACGGGGGGCGGCGTTGGCATCTCAGCAACCGCTTCGTGCTTGATGAGCAGCGAAGGTATTCTCTCCTCGGGCATCACGACGTCTCACGGCATCGGGTTGCAGGTCACCATCGACGCCAACGGAGAACTGACCAGTTCCTATCAGGGGGAATCAAGCCGTAAAAAACTGGCAGAAATCCCGGATTGCATTGGCCGGGCCGTCCATTGGGCTCAAGTCACGCAAAACCCCCTTGAGGTCGAAAGCGAACCCGTTGATGCACCGGTTTTGATGACCAGCGAAGGCTTTTCGCCCCTGTTTTCCATGGTGGTTCCACCGGCGCTCACGGGAGAAAAAATGGTCCGAAAAGAATCGTTTTGGTCCGACAAGTTGGGGCAGCAGGTGCTCAACGGAACCCTGACCGTTCTCGACGACGGTTTGCTTGAGGGCGGCATGTCCTCAGGTGCTCGAGATGCTGAAGGGGTGCCGCGTCAACGAAGAACGCTGATTGAAAACGGTCGTCTTTCCTCTATGCTTTGGTCAACACGGGATGCTGCCCAACAGGTGGCGGAAGGGCGTATAGATGCCGCTGCATCCACCGGTTCGGCTTGCAGCGGCGGCCACCAAGCCCCCCCATCAACCGGGTGCACAGAACTGTTCTTGACCTCATCAGAGGCAAGTCGTTCACGAATCGACCTTTTGGAAACCATGCAGGAGGGTTTCATCGTGAACAGCGTCATGGGTGCGCACACGGCCAACCCGAGCAGCGGAGATTTTTCCGTCACCACCAGCGCCATTCTCAAGGTCGAAAACGGCGAAATCGTCGGTGCACTCAAGCAAGCAGGTCTTTCGGGAAATCTTGCGAAAGCTCTGAACGGACATGTGCTGCTGGGAGACGAGGTGAGGCGGCAAGGTTCGTACTCCTCGGGAAGCATGCATTTGCCTGATGTCCTTTTGATGAACGGCCTCCGCGTGAATCCGGCTTGAGTCGCCCATCCCGTGTCACGGGATTCTTTATGACCCGTCGTCAGTGGTGAGCCTTCCCATGGAGGTAATGGGAGTGTCCAATCTTAACCAACCCGCACGAAAGCCCGCCGCCTGTCCTCCGCACAGGCCACGAAGAACAACGCCTTGCGGAGGTTTCTTGCATGGCTGAAGACAAGTATGCTGACTATGTCGAGGCCATCCTGAAGGAATGCCCCGAAGCCGATGCGGCTCAAATTTCGGAAGCATTTGCGAAGTACGAGGAAGAGTTCTACATCCCTCCACAGGACGCCATGCGTTCCGTCCTACGTCGGTTCAAGAGCGGAACATCTCCCGGTACCGGGACAATTGGAGCGACCAAAGAGGCCAAGGCCACCAAGAAGGTGGCTTCCTTGAGTGAACTGAACGGGTCGGACCGCGATGTTGAACTCGAAGTGGCGATCGTCACTCACAACATCCGCGACCAGACCATCCGAGGCGAGGACAAGCAAATCGCTTTCGGCATGCTCGAGGACAATCCGTGGGAAGAAAACGGCACCCGTGTCCGTTGGGACTACAAAGACTGGGGCCCGCATGCGAACCTGGCGGCAGGCAGCATCGTCCGGCTCGAAGGTGCGAGCGTGAACGAATACAATGGCAAAATGTCACTGAACATCAACCAGTCCACCCGCGTCGTGGTGTTGAAAGAAGGCGTGGCCACGGTCCCTGCTACCAACGACCCCATCGACATCGTTGATGTTCCAGCAGAGGGCTACGTTTGCGTTGTAGGGCGTGTTCTTGCTTCACGGCCTGACCAAATACACCGAAAGGACGGCTCAGGTTCCATCGACGTCGTTCGCGGTCGAATTGCGGACGGCACCGGAACGATTGGTTTCCTTTCTTGGGAACCATTCGAGCACGACGTCGGAGTTTTGCTCAAATTCGATGGCGCCCAAGTGCGGAGTTTCCGTAACACCCCGGAACTCAACTTGGGGCGTACAACGAGGGTTGAGGTTTATCACGATGCTTCCTTCGCCGACCTCGACACCCTTTCCAACAGCGCCAACACCTCCATCTCAGGCTTCACCGACGGGGCTCGGGACGTTGATGCTGTGGTGCAAATTACGGAACTAACTCAACGAACCTTTGAGCGCGATGGCGAAGAAAAGTTCCTCTGGTCGGGTGAAATCGTTGACCCGACGGGGCGGTGCAGAATGAGCATCTGGGATGATTTGCCCTTTGACCCCGCCACCTTGCCCGTGACGGTGAGCGTAAAGGGTGCTCGAATAAGGGCATGGCAAGGCATTCCCGACATCACCGTGGATCGAACCGACCAGATGGAAGTGCTTGAGGCCCCGCCTTGGGATGATTCTCTTGACCTCGCTAACCATTCGGTGGTCGTTCCGCTCGCTGAACTCGCAGCAGGCCCCAGCCGGGTCGGCATTGAAACGAGCGGGATGGTCGTCAGTGTTCGGGATGATTCGGGTTTCATCATGCGCTGTACGGAATGTCGGCGAGTGCTTCGAGACGGTACATGTTACGATCACGGTGCCAACGAAGGTAACGAAGACGTCCGCTTGCGCCTTGTCGTTGATGATGATGGTGCAACCACAGCCGTTCTGGTTAACAAAGAGGCTTCCTTGGCTGCGCTTTCGATGGCCGACGAAGAAATGAAGGCCAGCGTGGAGGAGCACGGTGATCTGGGTTTTGTTCAACAGGTCCGGGAGCATCTTCTCGGCCGAGTGGTCTCCGTCCGTGGCCGCACCATCGTGGATGAGCAAGGAGCGATGATCCTCGCAGAGGGTCTGACCGTCGAGCCCAGAGACGCGCAGATGAGGGCGACTGAATTGCGTGCTCAGTGGGGGTGGAGTTGATGGAGCGTGCACTCATTTCCCGTCAACCTGCTCATTTGCTCCTCGCATCTGAATTTGGAAGCGCAACCCTTCACGAGAAGGGCTCGGGTGAATACGACCCTTCGTTCGTCATCACAAAACTCGGTGCAAAGGTCAATCGCGTTGTTGCAGCAGGTCTTCTGGAACGGTTGGAGGAACGTGAAACCTCCAACGGCACCACCCTCTACCAAGGGCAACTGCGGGATCCAACGGGACTGCATTATTTCTCGGTCGGCGATTACAACTCCGAGATGATGCGGGAGTTGTCGCACCAATGGGTTGAGCGCTTGAACGACGGCGAACCCCTTCTCGTCATGATGGTCGCAAAAACGCGCTGGTATCAAACCGATGAGGGGGCCGTCTACACCTCTCTTCGGCCCGAAGAGGCATGCGTCGTTTCCCGTGAAGTTTACGCAAATTGGCTTTTGGACGCCTGCCAAAGCACGATGGGACGCATGAATGAGTACACAGCCTCCCTCGATGTTGAACCTACGGTGGACGCTTACGGCCGTGTCGGCTTGCCCAGCAGTTTATTGGTGGCTCGGAACCATTACGGTGAAGTTGACCTTGAACCGTTCAAACTCAATTTGATGCAGGCACTCGATATCGCTGAAGGCCGTCTCGAGGCGGCTACGACACCCCCGCCAATGATGTCGCTGCCCTCTGATGATGGGGGGGAAGAAGCTGATGGAGGTGGTGAAGGCAGTGCTGACCTTGAGGCCTTCCTCGTACAGGTCGTGGGTCACCTCGATCAAGGGGAAGGCGTTGACTTTGACACCGTTCTGAAAAACGCCGTCGCCAGAGGGCATGTCCGGGAAAAAGCCGAATCGGTCCTCGATGAACTGCTCGAGAGCGGCCGTCTCGATGAACCAAGGTTTGGATGGTTCCAGGTCGCCTCAAGCGATTGAATCACTCCAACACATTGAAGTCCTTCTCATGGCGTGGAGGTCATGAGGGTCAAACATGCCAGGAATGGATTTCTTCATACGCCCCGCAACAGGAACATCGAGTTCCGATTGGGTCCGGATTGCAAACGCCGACATGAAGGTCCGTATGACCCGACGTTTAACACGCACCGTGATACGCGGCCAAGAGGGCGATGACCTTCATGACGAGGGTTCAGAATCCACCCTCTACACGGTGCGAGGCGAACTCTCCTTGGACGAGTACAAGCGCATTGTGGCGATGTTCCGAACAGGTCAGCCCTACATTCACGATCCGTTTGAGGAGCGAGATGTGAAGGTCATTTTCGCCGTCATGGAATACGACAGCTCCAATGAAACCTTCCATTTTGAGTTGCTCGAAGACGTCATTTGAGGTGGAATGGATGCGAAAACTGGAGGAAAAAAGAGAACTCCTCTACGTGATTCGTACCTTGGACGTGTTGATGTCTTCCGGTGTTGGTCTTGAAGCAGCCCTTCATACCATTGGGCGGGGCGGATACGGCATTATTTCAGACGACTTTTCTGCCATGATGAAGCGTCTGCAAAAAGGGAATTCAAAGGGCCTTGACCGTGAACTCAAAGACATGATGAAACTTGCTGAATCCGCCGGTTACAAGCGATTGCTCAACACGCTGTACACCAACGTCACGCAGAACACCGACCTCGTTGAAACCTTGAAAAAACAGGGTGCTCGGATGGAGGAAGAGCGTACGGATGAGGTCGAGAAATACATTGAGGAGTTGGGGGGCGTTCCTGAAACGCTGTTGTCAATCGGTATGATCGGGCCGATCATTCTCGCTATCGTTGGATTGGTTCCTCAATTGATGTCAGGGGACTTGGGGGCCTTCATGTCCCTTCCCGATCCGGCCGTCATCAACACCGTGGTCAACATGGGCTTGGTCATGACGCTCATTGGTATGGCACTCATCGGTCTGAAGGCGCATACGAAAGACCCGGGATTGTGAGGTGAAGCGATGATTTTTGGCCTTCTCGAATCCTTCAACGACACCCCCATTTTGTTGTATTTGGTTGTCATTGCCGTTGCCTGCATGGGCGGAGGCATTCCACCCATGCTCGAACGTCGCCGTCGCCGAGCGATCGAGAACGAACTCCCTTCGTTCCTCGAATCCTTGGCGGATTCTGTGGGTGCCGGCCGAGGCCTTCAGGAAGCGATGAAAGAGCAATCCGAAGCCAGCGATTCACCCCTGGCTCTTTTGCTCCGTGAGACGCTCCGAGAAGGTCACGCCTCGTCTTTTGAAGCGAGCCTTTCCGCCTTTGCTGCGAAAACCCGTTCCAGCCAAGTCCAACGGGTGATGATGTTGGTCGAAACGGCACTTCAGCAGAACTCCTCGCTCCGTGAAATCCTTAACGATTTGAGCCGGGATTACGAGCGCCTCAACGACCTCATGAACCGTAGAGAAAGCGAATTGCAAGGCCGAGGCATGCTCATTGTCATCTTTGTAAGCGTTGGCTTACCTGTTTTGATCGCCTTTATCGTCGGCCTGTTTGCTCCTGCGAGCAAGGGTTTTCAAATCGCTTCATTCAACCAGACCTTTTCCTTCTTCTTCGCCGCAGCTTCCGCCGTGGGCGTGAGCGTGTCGGGGAGGATGATGGGTCGATTCCGAGACACCCTCTGGTGGCTTCCGCTTTGGATGGCCGTCTCGATGGGTTTGTACCTCGGAGCCGTGAAAGCAGTAGGAGGCTAAACCATGTCAGAACAAATTTTGGAACAATACGGGCGCGTGACGATTTACACCGAGGCCAATCACCCCTCACCAATCTATCATGTCGAAGGGAACATCGAAGCGAACCCGTACGGTGATTTGGCGGCGTTGTTCGAAGACGATGCGCTTGAGGAGGTGATGTACAACGGCGGTACGCAATGCGTCAAGGTTGCCCATCGCAACCACGGCATGTGCCGAACAAACATCTGGATTGATGACGACTCGGGCTTGCAAATCGCCAAGAACATCGCTTCCTTCACCAACGTGCCGCTCGGTGACGGGCCCGGCCTCGTCCCCATTTTCGACGGACGCTTGCCTGACGGCTCCCGTGTGAACGGAACCATCCCCCCGGTCTCTCCCGATGGCCCAACGCTCACCATTCGTAAATTCAAGGAAGACCCTCTCACGATCATCGACCTCGTGAATTTCGGAACCGTCAATTCCCGCCTCGCCGCCATGATGTGGGTCTGGATTGAAGGCCTCGACAGCAGGCCAGCAAACTTTGTCATCGCAGGCGGTACTGGGTCCGGAAAGACCACGACGCTGAACTGTCTGGGCATGTACATCCCCTGGTCTCGTCGCCTTTTGACAGTGGAAGACACTGCCGAATTGCAAGTCTATCACGACCACTGGCTTCGCATGGAAACTCGGCGAGAGCGGCCCGATGGAACGTCAGAAGTGGACATGAACGATTGTCTCAAATCCAGCCTTCGCATGCGGCCCGACCGGATCATCGTTGGTGAGGTCCGTGGTCCAGAGTGTGCTACACTGCTCACCGCTATGAACACCGGACACGACGGTTCCTTTGGTTCACTCCACGCAAACACCGCACAGGAAACCGTCACGAGAATGATCAACCCTCCCATGAATGTCCCGCCCATCATGTTGAGCGGATTGGATTTGATCATCATTCAAGCACGTCTTCACGTCAACGGGAGGACGGCTCGTAAAATTACGGAAGTTGCGGAAGTTGCAGGCATGGAAGGCGACAAACCTCGTCTCAACGCCATTTGGAAGTACAACGCAGCCACCGACCAGATCGAAGAAACGGGGATTCCATCCAAACTGCGCGAAACGATTTGCAACGCTGCAGGCGTGACGCCGGATGTGTTTGAACGCCACGTTGCTCAACGTCAAGCCATCATCGAGGATTTGTGTTCCCGGGGCATTTCGGACATCCAAACGGTGACGTCTGTCGTGCAGAACTTCTACGCACAACAACATTGAGTGCATTCAACCGTTCAAACGGTTGAGCAATTCGTCAATTTTGTCGATTTTCCCCCGGACTCGCTGGACATTTTGCGAGGCTTCGGACACCGATTCTGCGACCTCGATTTCCTCTTCATCCACGGTCTCCGTCTGGGGCTTGAAACTCGAAGCCAAAGCTCGCAGTTCGGTCACAATAGCGTCCACTTCGGTTTCTGAAACAAGAACGCCGGGAGCAATTTTTGGGATGTCCCCCGGCGAGAGGTAACCTAATTCTGCGCCCAAGACGCCTGCACATGCGAGGATCCTCGGTCGCAGGTTGCTGGTGTTCACGTCGTAGCCCTTGGACTCAAGGAACCGGATGACCAAGGCTTGGTGGTGTTCTTGAAAACCCTCTTCAGAGGATTCGAGCACCGTTTGAACCAATTCTTCAAACGCCACCAAATTGCGTTCGAGTCGGTTCACGGTCAATTTTTCAGATTCGGGCATGTGAACGGCGCCTCGGTGAAGGATTCGGAGCATCCGTTGGCGCCGCTGAACCACCGGGTCGTGAAGTGCTTGGGATTCAGCAATTTCAACGTGGAGGTCAAACAGTGCATGCAATCGCCCCGAAACGCTCGGCACCCGCAAATCCAAGCCCAGCGTCCGTCCTTCTTCCTCAAAGGCCATTCGAGCTTTAACCAAGTCGCCTTTGTGAAGTGCGAGGAGATTCTCCAATTGGTCTCGAAGGTGACTTCGGACTTCCTCAAACAAGCGAAGGGCTTCTCGTTCGCTCCATGACTGGGGCAGAGAGGTTGCAGCCGCCGACTCATGTTGTGTTCTATAGTCCAATTCCATGACGATGTTGGCGATTTTTTGGTGGACCGGTACAAAATCCGTGGCGAAGCCTTGGTCTCGCAAAGAGGCGATGAAGGCATTCAGATCGTCCTGGTCCGTGGTGGAGCTCACCGTCAAGAAATCACGAGCAAAGGCTTGCACTTCAGCGGTTCGTTCGTCGACTTCCATCAGGGCGGTTTCGATTTCCAAGCTGTAGACCTCTCCAGCCTCAACGTGTTGAATCATTGGCGGAGCGGTGCTCAACGCATCACCGATGGTGCTTTCGAGGTCACCATGATGCGATTCAAACTCGGTTTCCACTTCGTGAACCTCATCCATCGGTTCTGCCCAAACGGACGACTCCACTTCAACGGTTTCGGAGAGGGTGTGAACAGGGGTGCTGGGCACTGGGATGGGTGCGGCATCTCTTGGTCGACGAAGGCTTTTCTTGACCTTGCCCCATGCGTTTTCTTGAGAGGCGAGGACACCGGCCACCCTTGCGAGCAGGCTCTGTTTGTTGCCCGAGAGCGGGAGTTCCAATTCTTTGCACAGAGCGTGCAACTCGTCACGCGTCATTTGATCGAGGTTGTCGGTGGTGAGTGTCTTGGGGTCGTGGTTCAGATGGAGATAGAGACGTTGTCGTCGAGCTTTGATGGAACCGGATTTCTTGATTCCGAACAACCCCAACAATTCGCCAAGGTCGTTGTTTGAAATGGCCCGCATACCGGCGGTTGAGAGGTCCCAGTCCTCCAAAACCAAGGTCTGAATAAGCCGTGCTCGTAAGGATTCAACTGGACCCGTTTTCGGCAGGTTATGTTCGCCAGCGATGGCCTTGAGGTCATCAAAGCGCGCTTGGTAGAGCGTGGCCAACATGTCGGACGCTGCCATGATTCGCTTCACCTCTTGGCCGTTTGCCGCATTGAAAGCATATATGTCTTCGCCGTCGGATGGAGGCGAGATGCGGTGTTCATGGCCTTCATTGGCCGTGCCGCCTATTCTTCTTCGGTCAGGCGCATCATGGCGGGGCGGGGCTCTGAGAAGGAGTCGGGCAAGCCGGGTATGTTGCGTTTGGTGCTGTCATGCTCGGTCGTCATCAAGTTTACCAACTCCATGAATTCTCGCAAAAGGTTCACCATGCCGACATGGCTGTCCTCAGGCAGCACGATTCGCTCGCATGCAGCGGTCACCGTGCCGCTGGGGTTGAGGGTCTCAATCAGCAGTTCAACCCTCGGACCCGCTTTGTAGACGCCCCTCCTTTTGTTGGGGTCAACCAAGGTGTTGAGGAGGGTTTCATCACCTTCGTTGGTTGCTTTTTTCAGGAAGGTCGTGATTTTTCGTTGTTCAACATACATGCCGGTGATGGGGTGGTAAACGGGGTCCAAACTTTCGAGCATGGCGGCCTCAAGTCTGTAAGCGAGCTCAGCACTCGGGTCCACCATCTCACGGATGCTTGCTTTGGGAAAACCTTGGCGGGCAACGAGCAGGGTAAATCCGTGAAGAGGGGGTGGGACGAAGCGTTCTCGCTCGCTCTCGGATTGGTCCCGTTGGAGGCCGAGCGTGTGCCTTCGACTCTTCATTCGGTGGCCCGCATGGATCGACCGTGGGACGATGAAACCAGCAAACTCACCTTGGTTCATGCGTTCTTCAATCCACGGCCACTGCTCGTCAACCTCGAGGGATGCAAATGTTTCTTCATGACCGAGGTGGGCGAGGAGCTCCTCCTTGGACATCAAAACGAGGTCAGATCGCATTCGTCGCATTTGGCGGCGAAGCAATTCGTGGTCACACATCACCACCGATTCGGGAAGAAGGTACTCCGGTTTGTCCGGGCCAACAAGGACCCATGTCGGTTCCTTTCTCGGCAGGACCCCGACGATCATCAGACCGTCAACCGCTTGATCCTCCCAGTCGAAAGCGCTCATGGCCACGATGTCTCCGTGCCCGTCTCGAAGGGCTTCAATCGCCGTTTCAAGATGGGGCAATTCCTTCATTCGCATATCTCTGAGGCGTCCATGGGTGTGGACGGTGCGCTCAATTTGGTGGCGAACGCCATCGTCACGGTTGGAAGCGGTGAGCACGACAAGCCGCTCTTCTTCCATCCGTTCACCTCGGCGAAGGTCTCCCCCCACGGGTTAAGGGCGTGGACGACTGGTTAAGAAGCCCACCGTCCTCCTCGGGGTGTGCGCAGTGATGTTGATGTCCTTTCCGCAGCGCTCCAAAGCATGCGCGAAGAGGTGAACCACGAACTCCAACGGCTCATCGATGATGAGGTCAAGGGTGGAGCGGGAGAAGTTGCTCTTGAAGCAGGCCGTGTTCTTAACGCAGGGGGAAAACGCCTCCGCCCCTTGTTGTTTCTTCTTGCTTACAAACTTGCAGGCGGGACGAAGCCCCAAGATGTCATGCCCCTCGCATTGGCGTTCGAACTCATCCACACGGCGACCTTGGTGCATGACGACATCAACGACGACGCTCGTCATCGCCGGGGCATTCCTACCATCCACGCCCAAGCAGGTCAAGCCAAGGCCGTTATTGCGGGCGACTGGTTGTTTGTGCACGGTTTCGCTCTTGGAGGCAGATACAGCGAACAAATCGTGACGGTGATCGCCCGATGCTGTGCCGACATCGCCGTCTCGGAGTATCATCAACTCGACCACGTGTTGAATTTGGCCACCTCGCCTGAAGATTACCTCGCCATTGTTCGGGGAAAGACCGCGGGGCCTTTTGCAGCCGGATGCTACAGCGCTGGCCTTGTCGCCGGTGTTTCCGAAGAGCAAGCAGAAGCCCTACGGGTTTTTGGAATGGAACTGGGCATTGCTTTTCAGCTTGTGGACGACCTTTTGGATTTGCGAGGCGATGAACGGATGGGGAAGCCAAGAGGGGCTGACGTGTACGAAGGAAAGATGACGCTCCCCCTTATTCACGCTCTCACGCTCTCTCACGGACAGCACCGAACTCGTCTTTCAGAACTGATCGAAACCTTCACCGACGATGATTTTGATGAACTGATGGCCCTGCTTGATCGGTCCGACAGCATGGTGTACGCCGAATTGTTGGTTCAAACCCACCTTGAAAGGGCGCAAGCCGCCTTGGAGGTCTTCCCCGATTCCGAAGCGAAATCCATGATGTTGCACATCACTGAATTTGTCAAAATCAGGCACACATGAGGCGATTTTTTGGCCGTGAAGGACGTTCAACATCGCTCCGTCATCGTGGTCGGAGCCGGTCCAGCAGGAAGCGCTGCCGCCCAGCGTCTGGCTGAAGAGGGCATCGATGTTCTTGTGCTTGAACGACGAACAGTGGTCGGCAATCCTGCTCAGTGCGGTGAGTGCATTCCAAATTGGGGTGAAGTCGTGGGAACGTTCAGGCATATCGATGACAATCAATGGTTGAAATCGTATTTTGACTTTCCACAACGGCTTCGTCTGCATCGTCTTGATAACATGCGCGTGTTCCTTCCTTCGGGGAAATCGTACGAGTTTGAACTGGATGCATTTGCAGGTCACCGCTTGCAGTTTGACGGCTACCTCGCCGACAAGGCCGTCCGAGCAGGTGCAGAGATTTTGACCAACACCTCGCTCAAGCGTTTGCAACGGCAGAAGAAGGCCAACCGAGAAGTTCTCGTCACCAGCGAGGGTCGGTTTACCTGCGATGTGCTCATCGATGCCTCCGGAAGCCTTGCCCATGTCGCAAGGTTGCGGCACGGCCAGGACCGTTCGGTTCGTCCCGAAGACCAAGTCCCCACCATTTACGCTCAGGTTAAGGGCGAAGTTCCTGAAACATTTGATGTGTTTTTAGGTTCGGTAGCACCGTCTGGATATGCGTGGATCATCCCCAAAGGTCCTGGCTTCGCAAACGTCGGTTTGGGGGTGCGTGCGGGCAAACTCAAAGGCTCGCTCAAAGACCATCTCGAGCGGTTCTGTGAGGATTTGAACCTCGAAATCCTGTCGATAGGTGGCGGTTGGATCCCGATGGGTGGACCGGTGAAACGAATGGTGGACGGGAACACGCTTGCCGTCGGCGACGCCGCTGGTTTGGTGATGCCGAGCAACGGTGGCGGCATCAGTCAAGCCATCATCTCGGGTTGCTTTGCTGCTGAAGCCATCATCGATCACTTCCAAACCGGTGCCCCGCTTGGTGCCTATGAAAAGCGTCTGCGTGCATGCTTGGGGCCTGCCTTGAAAAATTCGCTTCGAACCAAGAACATGGGCTATGCGTTCCTTCGGGGCGACCTCATCACCGAAGCCGTGCTTCGTATCCTTGGGCCGATTGGCGGCATCAAGCGAGCGATGGAATGCGAGAAACCATTGTGGTTGCTTTGAGCAAGTCTGCGTTGAATCGTCCCTACAAATCCGCCTTTCATCGGTTGGTTCAAGTGATTTGACGGTGTGGTGATGTTCATGCGAGTGCACCAGCGACGCGAAGACGAGGCGGTCAGCCCCGTTATCGCAACCGTGCTTCTTCTCGCCATTACGGTAATGCTGTCCAGCATGGTGTTCGTCTTGATGCAGGGGGCTTTGACGTCGGTCGAAAAAGCACCGCCTCAAGCCACCGTAAGCGTCCGAGCACTGGACAACGGCTTCCACGTCGTTCGCATCACCAGCCTGGACCAATCCATCGACCCCGCACGCTTGGAGTTCACACTTCAACCCGGAAACATGAGCTCGGCCTTCACCCTCGGGGGGCATGTTGCAGACGCCGATGTGTACGGTGTGATCGGTTCAAACCTCTCCTTCCATGACAGGGACGCAGGGTATTCTGTGACACAAGGTGATTATTTTGTCATCGATTCGGCCACAGTTGGCTCGGATGATGGGACGTGGCGATTCAAACTGGTTGAGGAAACCGCCGGTGTCTTGCTGATAGATGTCCTGCTCCCGCCGGTCCTTTGAAATTCATCCACCGATGAACGACATCTCCACTTTTGGGGTTGAACCTTGTTGTTCATGCCTCTCCATCGAATACCGATCGTTTCGGTCGGTCCAGACGCGCTTGATGGCATCGTGGATGTCGTCGGTCGTTGCCTCCATTCGAAGCATCGCCTTGAGGTCGTTTCCGCTTGAGGAGAACAGGCAGGTGTACAACGAGCCGTTTGCAGACAGGCGTGCTCTTGAACAATCTCCACAGAAAGGTTGTGTGACGGAATTGATGAATCCAAATTCTTGGCCCGCATCGGTCGTGAACCTTCGAGCAACCTCATGCACACCCTGCCTCTGATGCGGCGTAAGCGATCCGAAGCGCTGTTCAATGCGTTCACGAACCTCCGCACCGCTTACGACCTCCGCCATCTCCCACGCGTTGGTGTTCCCAACGTCCATGAACTCAACGAAGCGAAGAGGAACACCCCGTTGTGCGCAAGCCTCTGCAAGCGGGAGGATCTCGTCTTCGTTCACCCCCCGTCGAACCACGGTGTTGACCTTCACGCCCAATCCAGCTTTCAGCGCCGCATCAATCCCTTCAAGTACATCGGTTGGCTTGGTTTTGGTCGTGTCTGCCATGGCCGCAAAGGTTGTTGGATTCAGGGCGTCCAAACTCACGGTAACACGATTCAAACCCGCATTAGCGAGGCCCTCCGCGTGTTTTGAAAGCAAGCTGCCGTTCGTGGTTAGCGCAAGGTCAAGGCGAGGACCTGCTGCCTTGAGCAGGCTTACGAGGACGGCGACATCGCTGCGCAGCAAGGGTTCCCCTCCCGTCAGCCTGACTTTTTCCAAGCCAGCCGGGAGCAGGGATTCAACCACCGTAACGATTTCTTCGTACGTCAGCAAATCAGCACGGGGCAGGAAGGTGTGGTCGCTTCCAAAATGTTCCTTCGGCATGCAGTAGGTGCATCGGAAATTGCACCTGTCCGTGATGGAGATGCGCAAATCACGCAGCGGCCGTGCCTGTCGGTCCAGCAGCGTCATGATTCTTTGGAGCGGTTTCGGGTTCTTGAACCTATAAGCAAGGGTTCATGGCTGGAGCATTGCACCTTCCAGCATGGCGAAGCGTTGGGTGAGCCGATGGAAGCCCACGCAAGCAGGTGAGAAAGGGAGTCTCGTCCCCGTGCTTTCCGTGAAAGCAAATTCATCTATAGAAGAAATCCAATGGAGCCTCCCGCCCTCCAAAAGCCATGCCATTCGTTGGCTCGCTCTTGCCGCACAATCAAAACAAACCATCGTTCTGGAAAACATGGCATTCGCTGGCCAAGATACGATTTCCATGCGTCGTTGCCTATCGCAAATGGGTGTCAAGATCACCGATCTCAACGCTGAAGGACACGATCTTCTCATCCCGGCTAACAACGACGATCAACCTCCTGCCACCTCCGTCGCTTGGCGGGTTGAAGGCGTTGGCGCAGGCGGTTTAGCGCCCCCTGTAAGCGTTCTTCATGCAGGAAACTCCGGCACAGCCTTGCGAATTTTGATGGCGCTCGCCGCCCAGCACCACGTTCCGGTCATGCTTGACGGCGATGCCTCCCTTCGTTCCCGTTCCTACGAAACGATGTTTGCCTGTTTCGCTCAACTGGGGGTGGCCTGCTCGTACGGGACTGAACACGAGGGTTTGCCCGTCTTGCTGCAAGGTCCGGTCGTTGAGGGTGCTTCGTTGTCCATCGATGCCCGGCGCTCGAGTCAGCCCACCACAGCTTGGCTTCTCGCAACTCCATCGCTCCCCCATCCTGTGGCTTGGTCCATTGAAGGCGAGGCGGTTTCTCAACGGCATGCCATGCTTACACGAAGGTTGTGCGAAGAAACCGGCGCAGATTTCTCCGATGAGGGCGCGCTAGAGCCGTGGCAACCCGTTTTCCAAGACACGACCGTCACCGTTCCTTCCGATGCCTCAATGCTCGCATTTGCGTTTTTAGCGACGAGAACCTTCGGTTGCCGCGTTGAAGTTGAAGCATTGCCCCATGACTCCGAAAGCCTTGGGCACGAGGTGCTCGTTGCCTGTGCCGAGACCCTTGGAATCTCCATCCAGGGCAACGTCCTTTCGTGTTCTTTTAGGCCCCAACACACCGAAATCGATCTGCGTGATGCGAATGACCTCATCACGCCACTCGCTGCCTTGATGGCGATGGGCGGTGGCGGCCTCATCACGGGTGCACCTCATGCGGCCCACAAAGAGACCAATCGCCTGACGGGGACGGTGGCGTTCCTGTCCCAATTTGGCCTCGCGACCGAAGCGACACGGGACGGTCTTCACGTGGGCGGTGGGCAAATACTCACTTGGCCAAACGAGGTGGTCAGGACCTACGGTGACCATCGCATGGCGCTCACGGCACTCGTCTTGGCGTCGGGATCGGAGAGTGAAGTTCTCATCGAAGGCCATGACCTTCACGCCGTTGCAGACCCCGAGGCCTTGGAAAGGCTGCGTCGAGCAGGTGTTGCAATCAATGCGCAACTCCATCGGCCTTGGTAAATCAACCGTGACGTCCGAAGTGGTGGTCGAGGCTGTCCAACGAAATACGCAAGGACGTCGGTCGCCCGTGAACACAAGCCCAAGGGTTGGGGATTCGACGCATATCGTCCAGAAGGCGACGCATTTCGGCAAGCGAAAGCGGCTCGTTGGCTTTCACGGCCCCTCTGCACGCATTCATGAAAGCGATGTGGTCCTTTTTCGCTTCAATGGTCTCAAGCGGCCCACCGTCGAGCGCAAGGTCTTGGAGGAGGTCGAGGAAAAACGGCTTCACTTCCTCGCCCGCAAGCAGTTGAGGTGAGGCATTGAGGACCCATTCTCCTTCTTGATGTTCCAAATGGAAACCGAGGGCTTTGAGTCGCTCGTGTTGGGCATCGACCACCGCCGACTGGCGGGCATCCAATCCAAGTTGAAGCGGTGCGAGTCGCTTTTGGGGCTCCCAGGCCTGCCCGCTGTTGCGAAGCCGCTCGTATCGAACGCGTTCGTGAAGGGCGTGCTGGTCAACCAAGAGCAATTCACCCTCTGCCTGAACCAAGATGTACGAGTCAGCAAACTGGGCCAGAGGTTCCATGGTTGGTAAGTCGTTGAGCACCCCATCGAGCGGAGTTTCCGTTGCTGGAGATTGTGTCTCACTTGCACCCGCGTAGCGGTGAAGATGGCGTTCTGCAGAAGACAGATGTTGTGCGATGGGCTCGCTTTCAAGATTCGGGAGAACGGCTTGACCCAATGGCGAGGCCGAAACCGGGCGCGTTGGGGTGGTGCGCTCCAACTCCTCGGCTTCTTGCCCAACGAGGTTGAGTTGTTTTCCTGCTGCAACGGCCCAGGCAGGGGGTGCAGCAGCGGCACTCCTTTGCCTGGTTTCGCCGGCTTCAAGTCCGGCCGCAAACGCCAATCCATGGTTAGGTGAAGTTTCGCCTTGGGGAAGTTCATTGCCCGTTTCGGGAGCAAAAAAGGACTCCACTTTGGCCGTCGTTTCTCTCGCTGCGAATCCTTGGAGTTCGGGTATGCCGCCGGTCGCATCCGGTTCGGTCGGTACAGCTTCGAGCGTGTGAGCGATGGCACGTTCAAGCCGTTCAAGCACGCGCCATGAATGGCGCAGGCGTACTTCCCGTTTGGTGGGGTGAACGTTGACATCCACCTCTGTGGGCGGGCATGTCAAGTTGAGGACGGCCAGTGGATGCCGTCCCTGCATCAATCGTGTCCGATAACCTCGACGGATGGCCTGCAGGAACGGACCTGCGGCGACAGGGCGTCGGTTGATGAGCACGTGAATGTCATCGCCCTTCCCCCGCGTGATGTCGGGGGTGCTGATCCAACCCTCCCACCGTTCCTGGCCGGGAGCTTCCTCATCACCGGGTGGCTGCTGAAGCGGGACGAGTTCGGTGGCTTGTGCCCCCATCACGTCGTAGAGCCGGTCGAGCATGTCGCCGGTTGCAGGAACGTTGAGCAAGGTTCGCGCTTCCGATTTCAAATGGAACCCGCATTCGGGATGAGCAAGAGCATGATTCACCACCACGTCGACAATACGTGCAGTTTCGGTTTCCGGTCGACGCTGAAAGGCCAGTCGTGCAGGTGTGTTAGCGAAGAGATGTTCCACCGAGATTCGGGTCCCGTCCGACATACCTTCGGGAACGGTTTCGGATTTGACCCCGTCTTCCATCACCACGCTTGCGCCTTGGGCCCCTGCGGGTTGGCTTGATACGGTGAGTTTTGAGACCATACCAATGCTTGCCAGCGCCTCGCCGCGGAATCCCAATGAGGCGATGGAAGCCAGGTCCTCCTTCGTTGAGAGTTTTGACGTGGCGTGCCGGTCCAACGCCAACGGCAGGTCTTCACGTTCAATGCCGCTGCCGTTGTCCTCAACGGTCATGCACTCAAAACCGCCGCTTTCAACGGTGATGGTGATGGAGGTGGCGCCAGCATCAAGACTGTTTTCGATCAGTTCTTTGATGACCTGTGCCGGACGCTCCACCACTTCGCCGGCTGCGATGTGGCCGATGGTCGCATCGTCCAACTGTTTGATTCGGCGGGGATTCATCCATCGTCCTCCAGCATTGATTTCAGGCGGTAGAGAACGTCCAGCGCTTCCCTCGGTGAAAGGTCGTCCACGTTTGTCGCTTGGAGGGCGTCAACGAGCGGCTGGTTTGGATGATGGATTGTTTCGGGAACGGGGGACGTCGTCATGGCTGCAGCTGCGAAATACCCCATCAAACTGGCTTGACCAGCGTCTCTTGATTTTGGCGTCCCCTGTTCTCCGGCTTTTGCACCTCCGGCCTGGTGTTCGAGAAACGCCAGAAGGTCGGTTGCCCGTTCCACCACGCTGCGCGGAAGTCCTGCGAGTGCAGCCACTTGGACACCGTACGAATCGTCGCAAGGGCCGTCGGCCACGGTGTGCAGAAATTTGAGTTGGCCGTCGATGTGAGCCACTTGGACGTGGACGTTGCAGAGGCCTTTGACCTCTCCCTCCAGGCCGATAAGCTGGTGGTAATGCGTTGCGAAGAGTGTTCTCGAGCCGAGACGATTGCAGATGTCTTCCGTGACCGACCAAGCGATGGAAAGCCCATCGAAGGTGGAAGTTCCTCGGCCGATTTCATCCAAGAGGATGAGGGATTGCGAAGTGGCGCGCTTGAGGATGTGGGCGACCTCGATCATCTCCATCATGAAGGTCGACCTTCCTCGTTTGAGGTCATCGCTTGCACCCACCCGGGTGAAGATACGGTCCACAAGGCCCACCGTGGCTGCGTTTGCTGGGACAAAACACCCTGTCTGGGCGAGAACGGTGATGAGGGCGACGGTGCGAAGATGGGTCGACTTGCCGCCCATGTTGGGTCCGGTGATGAGGTGGAAGGATCGCTTGTTGTTGAGATTCACGTCGTTGGGCACGTAACCCTGTTGTGTTTCAAGAACCGCGTGGCGTGCTCCGTCCAGTTTGAGCACGGGTTTTTCGGTGATGGTCGGTTTGACCCATTGGCGTTCTCTTGAAACCGAAGCGAAGCACTGCAGGACGTCGATGGTGGCGACGCGCCGTGCGATTTCCGTCAAGGTCCCGGCGTGTTGCCCGCAATAAGCACGCAGTTCCAAGAAACGACGGTACTCGAGCTCCTTTAATTTTGAATCCGCTGAAAGCAAGAGATCGTCTCGCTCGATGAGTTCAGGTGTGGTGTAGCGCGAGCCGTTTGTGAGTTGTTGCTTACGCGTCCACGACTCGGGTACTTTATCGGCGTTGGCCTGTGTGACTTCGATGAACCAACCCACCTGCCGATTGTGCTTCACTTTGAGTGAAGAGATGCCGAGTTCATCCCGTAGGCGGATCTCGAGATTCGTAAACCATGCTTTTCCTTCGTTGGTGACTTCTCGCAACCGGTCAACTTCCTCATCAACCCCGTTTTTCAGCAGTCCTCCGTCGCGCAGACCAAGCGGCGGTGTTTCGTTCAACGTCGCTGAGATCATGGTCGCCATTTCGGACAAGGCTTCAAGTTCAGAACTGAGATGTTGAAGCAAGGGGTCGTTGCTCTCTGTGCACCACGAAACCAAAGCCGGCATGCGCTCCAAAGCGTGGGCCGTCGCAGCGAGGTCGCGTGCGTTGCTTCGTTGGTAAGCGAGTTGCGTGGCGAGCCGTTCCATGTCCCGTATTCCCTTCAACGAGGTGCGCAAGCCGTCCAGTCTCCGTGCTGATTTCGCAAGGTTGCCAACGGCCGTATGGCGCGTTTCAATGGCTTGAGCCTCTGCAAGCGGGTTCAGCAACCATGTTTTGAGCACCCGTCGGCCCATGGCAGTTCGGCAGCGGTTCAGGGTGGAAAGAAGGCTCCCTTCGTGTTCCCCCGCAAGCGTTGAGGTCAATTCCAAGTTCCGCAACGTGGTTTGGTCAAGCAGCAGCCGCCCGTGTTCTTCAACGACTTCAACATCTTGGAGAGGAATTTCGCCACGCATGTGGACGGTGGAGAGATAGTCCGCCGCCAAACCCGTCGCTGAGAGGGCAAGGGGCGCGCTGTCCAAGTCAAGATGGCCAAGATCAGCAACATCTAGCATGGTTTTCAGCCGCTCCTTGGCTTTCTTTTGGGTAAGCCCGTGCTGGCTAATCATCGTCCGATCGAGCACCAGAAACAAACGCCCCATGGCCTCGTTTTCTGCATCTTGGGGCGACAGAACGAGTTCGTTGGGCTGCCAGCGCTGGAGGTCGTCCTCCAAACGAACGAAACGGTCGGGACCTTGGTGCGTGCTGGCCCATGCTTTGCCGGTTGAAGCATCCAAGACCGCAACTCCCAAAGCGTCGCTTCCGAGGGATACGGCAGCGAGGAGCGATTGTTCGTCCATGTCAAGCAAACTCTCCTCGAACAAGCTGCCCGGCGTGTAAACCCGCGTCACTACCCGTTCGAGCAGTTTTGCACCCTCGCGGAGTTCTTCTTCCTGTTCGGCAACGGTGACCTTGTATCCTGCACGAAGCATGGTGCGGAGGTGCTCTTCCAGGCCATGCCATGGGAATCCCGCCATGGGGATGGGTTGGTCGGCGTTTTTGTCCCGAGAGGTCAAGGAGAGTCCGAGGACCTCGGCTGCCACCTCAGCATCGTCATGAAAAAGCTCGTAAAAATCCCCCATCCGGAAGAAGAGGATCGTATCGGGATGTTCTTCCTTGATGTCAAAGAATTGGTCCATCATCCCTCGCTTGGCTATCTCGGTCACCTCCATGGCTTACGCTGGAGTTTGAGGAAGTTGACGAGGGCACATGAAGGTTCTCGCACTCTACGCCCTCATTGCTGGATTTGGGCGATAAAGGCTCTTGATTTATGCAGGTCGCCGGAGTTCCACCAAGGCGTAACGAAGCATGGAGGCCAAGATCACACCGCCGACGAGCAAGTACAACAGGTTGAGGAATCCTCGACCACTTTCTATAGAGCCGTTGGCCTTGATGTCAATGCTCCAGTGGACAGGGTCTCCGTTTGCATTCACGCCGTGGACATGAACGAAATCACCCGATTTGCCTGCGGAGCTGAGGTCAACGGGTACGGGTCGCCCGAGCACATGTGTTGAAAGCCCGGTGTCATCAAGACTGTGGATGGTGGTGCTGCCCAAGGCCCCGAGGAACCAAACGGTTCCCTCGCTATCGCCAATAACCTGCACCGTTGGGACTTCGAAGATTTCCACACGGTCTGCATCGTACACCAGTAGACTCTGTGTGGTTCCCCCGATGACGAGTTGGCCGTTGGCGGTAGAGGCGATGCTGTGGAACACCCCGCCGTCGTAGGTGTGCACTTTCTGAATCACCGGCGTCGCATCCGAGCCGTCCCAAGCAATCCATCCGAGAACCGGACGCGCTTGCGGGGTTGCAGGGCTTGAGCCGTCTGCGCCTGATGTGCTGTGGTGGCTACCAAGAGCGATCCAGAGCCCTTGACTATGGGCTTCAACCGTGTGCCACTGCACTCCCAAGGAGGTTGACATGGCGTGGGTTGGGTTCATGCCGGCAATGCCTCGAAACGATGTGTTGACCCCTTCCTGGGTGAGCAAGAGGCGCTGCACCCCAGTCTCGGCCTGTTGTTCTGCAACGTCGAGCACACCGAACACCCCGTTATTCGTTGGATATTCGTACGTCACCATCATGCCATCCGTCAAACCAAGGACCTGGTTGTTTTGAACCGAAAAGAGGATCTCGCCATCGGGCATGGTTTTCAAAAAGCGTACATCTGCACCATAGTCATCGGTTTCCGGACTATAAATGGACAACAGGGTGTTGGTGGCCGGGTCTTCCGTGAACAGGTGGTATCCTGCTTCGGGGGTGTAGACCAGAGCGGTGTACGCACCGTCATCATGGTAAGCAACGTCCACCACCAACCCGCCCGCATGGGCAGCGTCACTGTTGGAAAGTTCCGCTCCGACGAAATGTTCGGTGGCTCCGATGGCGAAAGCACCGGTGATGACAAAGACCAGAAAAGCAGCAATGGAGAGCCATTGATGCTCGGATTCCTCTTCGAGGAGCCTCCGCCACCCTCCAGCCATGAACCACGGTGCAGGCAAGCCATCATGAAGACTTTGCCCGAACCGATGGCTTGGCGGGCTCGGGGGTACTTGGAAAAGCTCCAACGGAGATATGATAAAGGGAGCATCGGTCGCAGGTCTGCTTGGAGGGATATCTATGGCACGAAAACCAGCAGTGATGTACCGTCGCTTGAAAGGCCCCGCCTACACCCGTCGAAAGTACATCGGCGGTGTGCCCAACAACCGTATTCACCAATTCCACGTCGGAAATCGGCGTGCAGCAGAGACGGGCCAATTCCCTGTCCGCATTGAACTTCGTGCGGACAACGATGTCCAAATCCGTCACACAGCCCTGGAAGCTGCTCGTGTCGTTTCCAATTCCACCATCCGTAAGCAGGCCGGGGCTCAAGGCTACGCCCTTCGTGTCCACACCTTCCCTCATCATGTGCTGCGTGAAAACAAGCAAGCAACTGGAGCCGGTGCTGACCGTGTTTCTCAAGGCATGCGATGTGCTTTCGGGAAGAATGTCGGCACGGCCGCTCGTGTCAAGCGAGGGCAGCGTGTTCTTTCCATTCAAGTCCACCCCCAGCACTACCTCACGGCCCGTGATGCGCTTCGTAAGGCCAGCATGAAGTTCCCCACTCCATGCACCATCCGCCTGATCAGCGGGCATGAGCACCTCAAGGGACTCATTTGAGAGCAGCATCCAACCGGTGTATCGGCGGGTTTGGCCTGCCGTTTTGCAGGTGAAACAAAATAGCAAAGACGAGAGGACGGTTTGGTGATAGCGTGCGTGTTGCGGTTCTGAAGGAAGACAATTGTCAACCGAAGAAGTGCAACGACGAATGTCACGATTTTTGCCCCCCCGTTCGAAACGGGCAAGAATGCATCATCATGGACGAACACACGGGCAAGCCACACATTTCGGAGAGCCTGTGCATTGGGTGCGGTATTTGCATCAACAAGTGTCCTCACGATGCGTTGATCATCGAGAATCTGCCCAGTGAGTTGGAAACCGACATGGTTCACCGCTATTCAATGAACGGCTTCCGATTGTTCCGGCTTCCTACGCCGTCCAAAGAAAGCGTTGTGGGAATCCTGGGTCCAAACGGCATGGGAAAATCAACCGCCATCAGCGCCCTCTCGGGTCGTCTCATCCCCAATCTCGGGGATTGGCTCAATCAGGAGCCCGTTTGGGAGGACATCATTGACTCCGTCCCCAAAGGGGAACTTCGTGACTTCTTTATCGCCGTTCAAGAAGGCGAAATCAGTGTCGCCGTCAAGCCGCAAAACGTTGACAGGTTGCCCAAGCGGGTCAAGGGGACGGTTCGTCAACTGCTCGAGCGCGTCGACGAACGCAACTTGTTTGACGAACTGACGGTAGCCCTCGGGATCGACCATCTCTTGGACCGAGAGGTGCACCAACTGTCGGGAGGTGAATTGCAGCGCATGGCGATATGTGCAACCATTCTTCGCGACGCGGACGTGTACTTTTTCGACGAACCCTCCTCCTACCTAGACATCCATGAGCGTATGCGTATCGTCCGAATCATCCAGAATCTTGCTGAGACGAAACGGGTCATCGTTATCGAACACGATTTGGCGGTGCTTGACGTGCTCGCCGACCTCGTGCACATCGTTTATGGAAAGAAAGGCGCCTTCGGTATCTTCACACCTGCTCGCTCCACTCGTCAAGCCATCAACAGTTATCTCGACGGATTCCTGCCTGAAGAAAACGTTCGCATCCGAGACAAACCCATCAAATTCCAGCGCCATCAAGATCGTGTTGCTGAATTGGGCTCAACGGTCGTGAGTTGGGGCGAACTTACAAAGAAATTAGGGGACTTCCAACTCACCGCTGGCGAGGGCGCTGTTCATCGGTCCGAAGTTGTCGGTGTGGTCGGTGCGAACGGGACGGGAAAGTCCACCATGATCAAAATTCTCGCAGGCGAACACGAATACGACGAGGGGTGGGTCACCGCCGGCGCCACCATCTCGTACAAACCTCAACACATCGATGTTGATATCGACGGCTCGGTCCAGTTGTGGCTTGACAGCGAGCTCGGACCACGTTGGCGAAGCGGTGAGTTCAACGTGAACGTGATCAGGGCCCTTGGCGTGGATCAATTGTTGCCCAAACGCGTCAAAAAATTGTCCGGAGGTGAGCGTCAAGCCGTCTCAATTGCCCTCTGCCTCGGGCGCGACGCCGACCTTTACCTGCTTGACGAACCCTCTGCCCACCTGGATGCCAACGCTCGGATGGAAGCGGCCAAGGCGATTCGGCGGACGATGGAAGCCAACGAAAAATCGGCCTTCGTTATTGACCATGACGTGTATTTCATCGACATCGTATCGGATTCACTCCTCGTTTTTGAGGGCGAGGGCGGCGTGAAAGGCAAAGCAACCGGCCCGTTCAATTTGAGGACGGGGATGAACCGCTTCCTTTCCGGTGTGAACGTCACGTTCCGGAGAGATCACGATTCAAGGCGGCCGAGAATCAATAAAAACGAGAGCCGGAAGGACCGTGAACAACGAAACAGTGGTGACTATTATTCCTACGACGCTTGAAACCAGGTCCGAGGATTTCCTCGAGGTGATTCGGTGCCCGTAGGGCTTCCACCGAGAGGAGGACCCATGGGTCGCTCTCGTGGTCGCCTTTCGGCGAGCTCCCTAACCACCTACTTGCGATGCCCCCGCCAATGGCTCCTCGCGTATCAAGCAGGTCTCTCCGGTCCAAAACGTCCTTCGCAAATCCTTGGTGTGGTTCTCGAAGATGCGGTATGCGCATTGATGATGCATCATCCTCCTTCCGAGATCGACGGGCTCGAGGGCTTACGCCAATGGGCACAACCCTTGGTCGATGATCTCGCAGAAAAGGCTTGGAAAAGCGGTCGTGATGCGTGGGAGGCATCGTTGTGGAAAGCGGAAGGCACGGCGTGGGACGACATCACGGTGGCCTTGATCAAAGACCGGATCAACGGAGGTCTTGCGCTTTTTCTTGAGGAGGTTGAGGCCTGTTTTGACAACAACGGAGGCCCCTATCTTGAGACCCAGCGCAAAGGGAAATCCCCCTTCACAGTGCCCTCGCCTGCATGGGGGAACGAACCGGTGTTCCCGCTTCCGGAAAAGGTCGCCGATGCCTCGTTGCGACGTTGGTCGTTCGCCGAATCCGCTTCATGGCAGTCCGAAACCGAACCGTGCCGTTGGAACGAAGCGTGGGAATGTGCTCGGCCTTGGTTCAAGGACCCGAGGGTCCACCAACCTCAGAGGTTGTACCATCCTGATGGCTGGGCATCGGGTGAACTTGACCTCGTTTTGCGCTGGGACGGACGTACCCGAATTGTTGATATCAAATCCGGGCGGTCCTCGTCGTTGTTTGCATCGTCTCTGGAACATCAATTGCGATTTTACGCGTGGCTCTGGCACGAAACTCACGGGAAAGAGACGGTTGATGGGATGGAAGGGTGGTACCTTGCAGACCCCGAAAGGGTGGCCTACTCCCCGCCGACAGCAGCTGAAATGGCTGGCCTTTCGACATCGTATCGGGCCACGCATGAAGCGATGCAAACCGCAGCAGAGGGTGTCCTGGTCTTCCCTGGCGCAGGTGGCGATGCTTGCAACGGTGAGCAAGCAGGTTGTGGATGGTGCTCGGTGTCCCAAGACGAAACCGGGGCTTGGTCAGGGCCTGAATTTTCGAAATGGTTAGGCTCTGCACCTCAAGTAAGTCTTTCTCCACCTTACGAAAAACTCGATTCGGTTCAAGGCCGCGTGACGGTTCGTGGTCGTCTCACCGGTGCGTGGGGTCCTATGCCGAACCACTTTGGTGAACCTGTTTTGGGGGCGGTCCTGGTCGTCGGCGATCAACACATTACCGTCGAGGAAAGCGAACCCGGTGCCTTTCAACACCTTCATGAATTTGTGGAGCAGGACGTGGTACTCAAAGACGCTCTTCCCGGGGTTTGGCGGGACCAAGCACGTCTCTATCTCGATGACCGCACCGCTGCTTTCTTGCAACCCGAATCCTCGGATGACAGGGATCAATACACCCGTTTGGGTCTGTTGAGAACACGGGCCAACGTCGCAGGGCGCGTGCTTTCGATCGGACAGCGTTCAGGTGTTCGTCTTGATGGAAAGCCATGGTCCATGCTTTCGTTGATTCTTTGGGACGGCACCCACCTCGCAGAGGTCGTAGCGTTTGGGCAGAGCATTTCACAACGCTTGCTTGCCCTCCAGCCCGGGGATGCCGTTGCGATGACGGGGGTCGAGCTGGGATGGCGAGGGGGCATTTTGCAACTGCGAATTGACAACCGCAAGACCCGAATTGAAACGCCTCGTACGCGTTGAAACGAGCCTCACTGAGGCTTCAAAAGGGGTGGATGGGGTACGCTCCCCATGCCCGTCCACCGTGCAGTCAAAGAACGCGATGTGGTCGGCCAGTACAACCGCCTCTCTGCCAGCCAAGCCAACACGTACCTTGCATGTCCAAGGATGTGGTTTTACGAAAAGGTGTACCGATTCAAAATGCCTCAAATTCCGGTGCTCTTCATCGGACGCGCTGTTGAAGAAGCGTTGTGCCGGGTGTTTCGTGATTCGCCAAGTTTGGTTTCTAAAACAGCACCATCCAACGCATTGGGGCCAAGTCCCTACTTGGAAGACGGGCAACCCGAGGTTGAAACTCACCCAGCATGGCCCGCTCGCAACCTGATGCCGCTCTTCCCGAACGAACGCCCATCAAGCAAGGAAGCCTTGAGGGAATGGGCCCATGCTCGATGTCGGGTCCATCTCCCACCCGCTCTTGAGCGCATGAAAGAGGCCTGGCAGAAGGACGAACGCCGTGCAGGGGATTGGAGCGAAGTTGACGAACAGGAATGCCTCATGATGGTTCTTAACGGCGTCAATTTCCACCTCGATGAGGTTGAGCGGTGTTTCCAAAACGGGGGTGGAATCGCCCTCCAACCATGGCGGGAAGGGCAACGACCACCCCACCCTGCACCGGACGGTTTCCCCTTTCCATCGTTCTCAGGAGGTCATCCTTTGGCCATCGACGGTGCGTTCACCTGGTCAGAAGCGTGGGAGGTGGCTCGGCCATGGTTTGTTGACCCCGATGCTCCCGGTTTCACGATGAACGCCGTTCATCCGAATCATTGGTTTCAGGGCGAATACGACCTGGTTTACCGTTGGACGGGTTCGCCCCGAATCGTTGACATCAAGGCCAGCCTGGGTGCAAACGATCGGTCAGGGGATTATGTTGAGCAAATGCGAGATTATGCCATGCTTTGGTACGTCACGCACGAGCGAAAGGAATCGGTTTCGGGTTTGGAAATTTGGTACTTGAAACATCCGAGTATCAAATCCATTCCTGTCCCGTCAATCAAAGAGTTGGAAGCGATCGAAGCCGATCTCGAACAGCTCTGGAAGCGGTTGCGAGAACGAGCACCCAGCATCGAGGAGTGCCCTCCGGAACCGAGGCCTGTCCGTGGATTTTCAGCAGGTGGCGTGCCAGCCGATGCTCCCGATGAGCGCCGATGCGTTCGTTGCGATTGGCGAGAGGTTTGTCCGGGGGGTGAAGGTCCTGAACAACCCTCAGTTCCCTCTTCGTATCAGCTTCCGGGGACCAGCACTGTGACGCTGTTCGAACCCATCGGTTCCTTGGATCCGCGGGTCACGGTGCGTGGAGAAGTGTTCACGGTAGGCTCTCAAATTGGCACACGCCCACAAATCGTCCACATCAAACAGGAAACCTACGATGCACAGATTCAAATTATCGCAAAGGAGGACAGCGATGGTCAACCAACGGTGGCGTTGGAATTGGAACGGGGGGCGCCTATATTGGTCAGAGACGCCGTATTTTCAGTCAATTGGAAAGGTGAAATTGTGCTCAAAATCGATCCGCTGGCGAAGGTTGAGCGAGACACCGACCCGAGCGAAGCCTCGAGCAGCCTCTTTGACAAACAAGCCAAACACAACATCGCCGGTATGGTGGTCTACACGTACGAAAAAAGCGGTGTTGGGAAAACCGGCAAACGCTGGTCGCGTAAGGGCATGATGGTGATGGATGCTTCGGGAGCAACGAAAGTTGAGGGTTGGGCGGATGATTGGAACCCTCAATACGACCTGGTGAGTGTTGGGGATACCGTTGCTCTTGCGAACCTCGGTTTGGATGCATGGGCAACCGAGGTACGTGGCGACTACACCCGGCAATCAACCTTGCAAATCGTTTCGCGTACGAACCGTTCAACCGCCTGAAGAGATTGTTGTGACAAGTAAACTCACGGAGGATGTTAGCGGTGTCGAATGCGGCAGCACCGTCCCTTCGTAGCTCACGATAACCATGGATGGGAGCCAGTCCGTCAATTGGAGCGCCTCTCGAACACTGGTTCCGGGTTCAACCGACACCACCTTTTCCCCTTCCCGACCGTGAAAGCGGACATCCATGGCACAACCGTGAATCATCATGCTTATGACCGTCGCGCAAAAGCCCCATGACAGAGCCGAGGTCGCATAGCCCGGTATTGCGGTGGATTCGAAATCCACTGTCCCTTGGACGCGGGGGTTCAAATCCCTCTCTCGGCGCTCTCCATCCTTCCTTTTTGCTGGTCCATGCGGTCTACATGTAAGAGGCATCGTGGCTCGAAGTGAGTTCCTTCACGAGGTCTTCCGTCGATTCGGGCGCCATTTTTTCTAGACGTTCACGCAGCCATGCTCCTCCGTGCTCAGGAAGTTTGAGACCGAGGTCAAACCAACGGTCGAGATGTTCGATGATTCGCTGAGAGGCCATGATGTCTTGACTGGAGCCGATGGTTGTGCCGATCACGCAGGCGGAGTTCATGTCGTACAGCGGGCCGGTTGAAGCGAGCATCGCAGCGAGTCCGAGCGCGCCGGTTTTTGGCTCGTCCCTGCGCACATCAACGCCTGAGCTTTCGAGGTCCACCCTGTAGGCAGACGAACTGGCTACCGCAAAGGTCTCTTTCCGGTCAGCCGCCGTTTTGTAACCCGCTAAAACCACCAGAGACTCGACGTCTTGACTTTTGAGAAAGGTCATGATTTGGCGTGCGATGGCGCCATGGAGAGACATGTCAACCGGTTGAACAGCACCGGTGAGGGTGAGGAAACGCCTGCCTCCGGGCGTTTGGATTTCGCTGAGCGAGATGTGGGGGGGTGTGAGAAGACCGTCTTCATCGAGATTTGCTTGAGGGGGGAGGGCATCGATGTGCAAGCGGGCCAACTCAACGGTTTTGTTCAGTTCCCTCATCGATTCAACGGCGACCTTACCGAGATTGCCAATGCCAGGGAATGCAGCAAACACGAGTGCTCCGGGCGGCAGAGAATCATGGCCGTTACGCCATTCAACATGAAGGGTCATGAAGACCTAAACCCTGCAAATCGCGTTATAATGTTTGACATCAAAGCGTTGCTCTGGAACATGTTTTGATGGGGAGGTGCGTGAGCGGTCACTCCTCTTCTTCCCTGTGCTCGCTTTCCATTTCTGCAAGACTTGGGAGGGTGGGAATGGACGAAGGCCATGCGTCGGATTCCACCTCGTTCATCTTTCGTCGAAGTGCAGCACGATGGTCCTCAGGTGACCACTTGAGGGGTGCGGCAGCTTGGGCGGTTTCGCCGCATTGAGGACACACGGTCTTGAGAGAGAACGCCTTACACGTAAGGCATTGTTGCATGCGTTGGCGAGCCACGATCTCACTCCCTCGTGGCGACGGCCTCGCCGCCCGCCGCTTTCATGTGTTTCAGAACGGCTGCAGTTGCTTGTTCCCACATGGATTCGGCGACCTTGAAATCGGGAGCCTTCAGTTCCAAGCGGTAGTTCGGTGCGCCATCGTAGAAGCACTTCACATCGATTTCTTCTTCTTCGTTTGAGAGTGCTTCGGCGGCTTCAAGCGCCTCTTGAATCACCTTGACGCCGTGGACGTCGTTAATGCTCAACTTGAGCGTTCCTCGGACTTCAACGAACGGAGGAATGATGTTTTCGACGGCCAACTCCACAAAGGAAGCCAACCATTCGCCTTCGAAGCCAGCGTTTTGTAAAGCACCTTCCTGAAGCGCAGCCTCTTCAAAGGCAGTATAGAGGGTTCCGAAGGCTTCGGATAGTTCGCTTGCACGTTCGCTCACAGCGTTTTCGTCCCACTCGACTTTCTCCCCAAGCACCTTTAACAACTGATGAGCTCGTTGTTCGTTTTTCCATTCTTGGAGGCGGTCTCGTCTTCGCTCTTCGGAGACCGATTTGAGCGAGAGCTCAAGCGAAGTCCCGTCGCGGCGCGTTTTCATCACTTTGCAAATGACACGCTGTCCTTCGCGAACGAAGCCTCGGATGTTTTTGACCCAACCAGAGGCGATTTCACCAATGAAGATGAAGCCCTCAATGCCGGGGTATTCGTCTAGGGTAACATAAGCCCCGTTTTGCTTGACGGTGGTGATGCTCGCAACGACAAGTTCCCCTTCTTCGGGGGTTGAAGTGGTTTCGTTGGACACGGAGGCTCAGCCTCCTCATTCCAGCGTTTCTACAACGGTGCAGCCGACGAGTTGCGCCTTGCCACCGGATGGTTTGGTCAACGTGGCGCTGCAGACATCGCAGGCAATGGAGGTGGTTGCTCTGGAGAAGATGGTGGATTCGTTCCCGCAGTCGCGGCAACTCACTTTCAAGAATTGATTGGTCATTCATTTCACCTCAACGGTCGATCAGTTCGAACTTCTTCGCACGCTTGCAAGGAGCGTAGTGAGCCTTGCCCGTTTCCGTGCATCGGTAGAGAATGTTGACGCGCTTGGTTGGCTTTTCGCGACCGTCGGGTTTTGGACGAGGGAAACCGCGGTAACCGGCCATCACACGACGGAACCGTCGCTGTCCCCAACGCAGTTCAGAAGCACGCTTTTTCTTCACGCGCTCCACGGTGTGGAGGGTGTGCTTGCCAGCCGAGGGGCTGTATCGCTTCACTTGACGAGGTCGCTTCACCATAAGAACACCTAAGCGTTCAGCCCACAGAGGTCGGGTATTTATGCCCTCCGCCATGCGATTTGCCCTCTTCGAACCACGTCGGGGGCTTGAACGGGATTCTCTATAAATCCCTCCAACTTCCAGACACCATGGAAGAAGCGACGCAAGCCTTCGTTTTCTTCTGGTGTGCAGGATTGCTGTTTTTGACAGGTTCCCTGCTGGCTTTCTTGTCGAAGGGCGCGCTTCAGCGCAAAATCGGAGCGGCCTTCCTGACCGTTGGCTTCCTTTCCCTGCTCATCACGCCTTGGACAGCAAGTGCCTCTCCATCAAGCGCTTTCGGGCACCTTCTCGGGAGCATTTTGGGTCCTTCGGTGTTGCTTGGCGTGGGTTTCTATCAGATCGGCTTCTCGGGCCACGTCCCGGTGGGCCGTCTGTCTGCAACAGACCGCCGACTCGGTGTAGCCATGGTCGTTGCTGGCGTCGTTTGGTTTGAAGCCATGCACTGGTGGACGCTCACGCCAACGTACCCGGACGAAGTCAACCGCTCCTGGTTGATTTTCTGGCCCAGCATGCTTCTCTTTGGATTCGCTCTTTCTTGTGGCATGTATGCTTTGGTCGGTCAAGTGGGCGACCGCCGTGTCCGCGAGCAACGTTTGATGCTCGTGGTTGCCGCGTTTTTGATGGCCTTGATGGTGATGGGGTTGACGATGGACGGGCCAAGTTTGGCCAAAGAGCGCTTTGCAGCGGAATTGTTGCTCGCAGCAGCGGATTTGTTTGGTGTCCTCGTTGGAGCGGCGATGGCCGTTCTTTTCTTCGCTGTGGTCCTGTATTTCTACGAATCAACCCATGTCCCCGTCCATTTGCCTGCTCCCACCGAAGAACAGCTTCAGCAGGCAGAACGCATCATCGCCGGCAATATCTCGGGAGGTGAGGAGGAATGAATGCATCAAATCAAAGCGCCAGTTTCGTTCGTACGGCTCTTTGGTTCACGGTACCAACGCTGATTCTCGTGCTGAGCGTTTGGTGGTCAACGTCCGCTTCGGTCGAGACCGGCGTTGTTCGATTTGTGAACGCCATGCTCACCTCGTTTACCTTGGTGTCCTTCATGCTCCTCGTCACGCTTTTTGCTTACGGAGATGCCCGTAGGCGGCCAACAGCTCCGCTTGCAGGGATGGTTTTCCTCGTTATGGCGGGGGTTGGCCTCACGATGTTTTTCCTCTCACAGGGAGATCTTTTGATGGAAGAAAACGCCTCGGTTCGGGCACAATTCCTCTCCAATATCGTACGTTTTGCCACAACTTCTGCCGCGCTTGTCGTGGCGACGGTCGTGGTTGGTGGCACCTTGCTGGCTTCCCTTCTCAACACCCCTGTTCGGACGATCGTTTTCGAGGAAGAGTGATTTTCACTCCTCTCCATGCATGCCGCTGATTTCATAAGGGGGAGGTCGGTGGCCGAAGCGTTCAGGTGAGCGTATGTCCAAAGGTACACCGTCCATGGGTCGCCGTCAAAAGACCACCCACATCCGATGCCGCCGCTGCGGTCGCAACGCCTACCACAAGCAAAAGTCGGTCTGTGCCTCGTGCGGCTACGGCGAAACGGCCCGCATTCGCAAGTTCAATTGGTCCAAGAAAACACACCGACCCAAGGCGTGAATGCCACCATCGCAACGATAAGAAGCGTCCATGCGCTGGTTGAGTTGAGGCGAACGAATGTGTGGGATTCTCGGCATCGTCGGTCGTCAAGGTGTTCATGTCAACCAGTTGCTGTATGATGGCCTCACGGTTTTGCAGCATCGAGGACAAGATGCCGCGGGCATCCTCACCGACCAAGGTGGGAATTTCCGTCTTCGAAAATCCAACGGCCTCGTCGCAGATGTTTTCTTCAAACGTCACATGATTCGCTTGGAGGGCAACGTCGGTATCGGCCACGTCAGGTACCCAACAGCCGGTTCCTCTTCTCGAGCGGAAGCCCAGCCCTTCTACGTCAATTCACCGTACGGCATCGCTCTTGCGCACAACGGGAATCTAACCAACGCCGAAGAACTCGAGGTTTACTTGCGCGACGAGTGCATGCGCCACATCAACACGTCAAGCGATTCGGAGTTGTTGCTCAATATCCTCGCCGTTGAGTTGGGTCATCGGTCACGAGCCCTGCGTATTGAGGGGACGCCTCACCTCAACGTCGACACCATTTTTGGTGCTGTTTCCGCAGTGAACGATCGGGTCCGAGGGGGATACGCCTGCGTTTCGGTTGTTTCGGGATACGGCTTGCTCGCCTTTCGAGACCCGAACGGCATTCGCCCGCTCATCTTCGGAAAGCGTAGCGCTGAAGGTGGCGACGAGTACATCGTTGGAAGTGAATCGGTCGCCATCACGGCGCTGGGCTTTGAGGTGATCAGGGACGTCGCTCCCGGCGAGGCGATCTTCATCAGCTCATCCGGTCATCTGTTTTCCCGCCAATGTGCTCCAGATGCACCATACACGCCCTGCATCTTTGAGCACGTTTACTTCGCTCGTCCGGATTCGGTGATCGACGGCATGTCCGTGTATCAGTCTCGCCTCAACCAGGGTCGCCGTTTAGCTGAACGCCTGCTCGAATCATGGGCCGATCACGACATTGATGTGGTGATCCCTATTCCAGATTCAGGACGCATTGCGGCTCTCCAAATGGCCAAGACACTGAACCTTCCTTATCGGGAAGGCTTCGTGAAGAATCGCTACGTTGGTCGGACGTTCATCATGCCCGGTCAAGCGCTTCGAGAGAAATCCGTACGCAGGAAGTTGAACGCTATAGAACACGAGTTTCGTGGAAAGAATGTTCTCCTCGTTGATGATTCAATTGTTCGGGGCACCACCAGTGCCCAAATCATCGAGATGGCTCGGGATGTGGGCGCAAACAAGGTCTACTTCGCTTCAGCAGCCCCTCCGGTTCGTCACCCGAACGTGTACGGGATCGACATGCCCGCCGTGAACGAGTTTATTGCAAACGGCCGTACCGTTGAAGAAATCAACTCAACCATCGGTAGCGACCGTCTGTTTTACCAGAGCCTTGAGGATTTGATCGAAACAACTCGGCAAGAAAACTCCGACGTCAAAGCCTTCGATGCAAGCTGTTTCAACGGTGAATACATCACCGGTGACATTGACGACGCCTACCTGCAACGCCTGTACGAGGCTCGAAACGACGGTGCCAAAAACAAGGCTCACCTCGATGACGCGGTGTTGGAACTTCACAACGACGACGAAGAACTCTGATGTTGGCTCTGCCCACCGTGTGGGAGTGCTTTTGTAGCCCGGATTTTAGGGTCATCCATGGTTCGGACGCCCGAGGTAGAGGTCTTGGTTCGGCCCGAAGCCAAGGTTCGATGCATGGCCATGAGCCAAGAGGGGACTTTGGCTTGGGTCGAGGGTCAACGGCAAGTTTTCCTCTCTTCTTTTGACGCTCAAGGGGTGCTTGAACCCCTTGGCTCTGTTGAACACCAACATCCCGTCACGTTTGTCGGTTTTTTCGAAAGTGCACTCGTTGTGGGTGACGACCTTGACGGTTTCACCCTTTACGCAGAAGCGGGAGATGTACTCGAGGTCGTGGGCGTTGACGGTGGCATCGTGGATGCCTGCTTTCTTCCAGGTGAGGTTTGTTTCCTTAGTGGCATGGGAAACCTCGTGACTTGGAAGCCCCATCAACCTCCAAAAAACTTGAGCGAAGCGCTTGGCTTGAAGGAGGTCATGACGTTGGAGGCTCATCGGCATCGCCTGTATGTTGCGATGCAGGACGGCGAAGTTGTGAGCATTGAAGAGGAACTTGTGACATGGCGACGGCCCCCACGCGGCATCCATGGAGAGCGGATTACGGCCCTTGGTGTCACGCACTCCGGAGCCTTGTTCCTCACGCGAGAGGGGCACGCCTTGGTCGCCGGGGACGAGGAAGCGATTGAATTCGAATTTTGGGTCGACGGGTCCCTCCGGGTTCGAAAGGACATAAGTGGGCGGATGCTTACTTCAACACCTTCTCCGAAAGGGGCTGTTCTTGGCTTTGATGACGGGTCCGTCACCCGGCTTGCGGAAGATGGCACGATGGAGCAGGTGCTGGACACCCAACACCCTGTGTCTGCCTGCCTCTCCGTTGGCGAATACACGCTGGCGAGTTCGTGGTTTTACATCCACGGCACAAACGGCGAGCAAACCTGGACGATTGAACACCAAGGCATGCCGACTTGGATGGTGGTGCGTCCTGGCTCGAACCTCGTGGTCTTTGCAGGCGACGACCAAAACGACTACACCTCTGCCGAACCCATGGGGTCTTTTTCGCTGGAGGGGCCTTATCATGAGGTAGACCGTGCTGAACTCAACCTTTGGTTTCAGGGTGCCGAAGAAACACAACCCCTGACAGTTGAGGCCATCTACGGAACCGAGGAGGATGTGCTTGAGCACTTGACCGATGAAGAACGGAACGTCTACTTGGGCGCTTCAGGAAACCAAGGGGACGTGGATGTTTTGCTCAATGCGATGGGCGGTGTTCTGGATGCGAAACAGAAGGTCACTCCCGAGGACGGAGCCCTTGCTGATGAACAAGCGCTCATGGAGCAGTTGAGCGGTTTGGACGAGATGGCCATGGAAGAGCAGACCGATTTGTTTGAAGCGTTGAACGAAACGTTTCACGCCGTTCATAGCCCCCAAGCCGTTGCAGGAGAGGACAAGCAACTCGCCGCTAGTGCAGATGGGACCGCCGTTGTTCATCTCGATGGCCGCGGCACCTATGACCCCCACGGCATGATCCTTCGTTGGACATGGCACAACGCCCGCGGGGAGGAATTGGCCGTAGGGCCCCAATTGAAACTCCGTCTTCCCCTCGGAAACCACCGGTTTGAATTGCGGGTTGTTGACCAAAACGGCTCTTGGACCACGGACACCGTCGCCATTGAGGTGGTTGAAACCTCAACCTCATGAAGGTCGTCCATCTCCCCGTGCCATGGGCCTCACCCGACCTTGGATTGAGCACTTTTTCGTCGGTCCCTTGCAAATGCGTTGTTCGGTTGTCACGGATATCGCTACGGGCGACACCATCATCATCGACGGTGGAGATGAACCTGAGCGGATCATCGCTTGGATTGATTCCTATGAAGGGCGGGGGCCCGATTGGACCACGGGCCCAGGCAACGCGGATGAGGCAAACGGTCTTCCATCACGCAACGTCGTCGCCCTGGTCAACACCCATGCACACTTTGACCACAGCGGCTTCATCCCAGCCCTCAAAGCGCATTACGAGGTTGATTGGTACCTGCATCCAGACGACACGTTCCTCCAAACGTTGGCCCAACAATCGGGACGAAGGTATGGGTTGACGTTGCCCGAACCAGCGGAGGCTGACCAAGCCTTCCAGGCCGGACAAACCTACCGCTTCGGAAGCATTGACCTGCAAGTCCTCCACACTCCTGGACACACTTTGGGGGGTTGTTGCTTGGTCCTGCCGGTGGACGACGGACCCGATCATGTCTTTGTTGGCGACACGCTCTTTGCAGGTTCTGTTGGCCGGACCGACATTGAAAATTCCGGCGGTGATTTTGAATTGCTTGCTCGTTCGATTCATACGCAACTCTGGCCGCTCGAAGACGAAACGGTGGTTCATCCAGGTCACGGTCCGTTGACGACGATCGGTCATGAAAAGCGGACGAATCCTTTCGTCGGTGATGCTGCGGGTCCTCGCGGGACCTTTGGGTTCGGCAAGTATGCTTGAACTCAACCGAGCATCGTTTTGAACGCAGTGTGAAGGACGGGCAGAGCTTCTTCCCACGTGGCGACGATGCCGTAATCCGCATGTTGGAAGATGGGTGCATCAGGGTCTTTGTTGATCGCCACGATGTACTTCGAGGAACGCATGCCAGCGAGGTGCTGAATGGCGCCCGAGATACCAACCGCAATGTAGAGGCTTGGGTTCACGGTTTTGCCGGTCTGGCCAACCTGCATGGCGTGTGGAATGGCTTCCCAGGTGTCCACAGCAGCGCGAGAGGCGCCAACGGCCGCACCAAGAGTGTCGGCAATGGCCTCAAGGTGAACGAAGTTGTCCGGCGAACCCATGCCGCGTCCTCCGGAAATCACGATGTTCGCTTCACCAACATCCAGACGTTCTGAAGCTCTCGCCATGAACTCGGCCACGGATGTGGCCACATTTCCGGTGGTGTCGAGAACGCTTGCTTCGGTGGCTCCGCCGCTTGAGGGAGGGAACACGTTGGATCGAACGGAAACGACTGCAGGTCCGTTGACACTGACCGTTTGCATCGCCTTTCCGGAGTACACAGGCGACGTGATGCTGTTCCCGTCGATGGCGACAGCATCCTGAATCACTGCCAGGTTGCGACGTGCAGCGAGGCGTGCAGCAAGGTCCTTGGATTGAGGGCTCGCTCCGGTGAAGAGGGTGCCTTGGGGTGCCACGGCGTCAAGGGCTTCGGCCCATGCACCGGCGTCATAGTGCGTGAAGGCAGCGGATTTCGCTGCAATGATGGCGCCCGCACCCATGTTCCCCGCCCCGTTTGCAACCGATGCATCGGTGCAAGGGACGATCACCGTTGGGGCGTCCCCCATGGCCATCGCAGCAGCGACAAGTTCTGCGGTGCTGGGGTGGACGGCGTTGTTGTTGATTTCTGCAATTACAATGGTTTGTGTCATGGTTTCACCTCAAAGGACGTTGGCTTCATCTCGAAGCAATTGAGCAACTTCTGCTGCGGCCGCACCGCCGTCGTATGTTTTCCCGGCAGGTTTGGCGGGGGGGAGTGAATGAGATGTCACGGTGACGGTGGATGCGGGGACTTCTATAGAATGAATATCAACGCTTGCTTTTTTCGCCTGCATGATGCCTTTGACATTGGGTTTTCTGACCTTGAAGTCGCCTTTGTCGCAGGACACCACCGCAGGCAGCGGGACGTTGAGTTTAGCGTTCCCCGCACCGCTTGGAGCGATCACAGAGAGGCCGTCGTCGAAGGATGCGCCGATGGCGTTTGAGACCGATGCCCAACCCAAGCGCTCTGCAAGTCCGGGCCCTGTTGACCCAGCGCCGGTGTCGGCAGCAGCCTTGCCGCAGTACACCACTTCGGCGCCGAGTTCAGTCACGGCTTTTGCGAGGACGGTTTGGAGGGCGTTGGAATCCATTTCTCCCTCTGCGTCCACCCGAACGATACGGTCGACCCCGATGGCTTTGGCGTCTTTGAGGATTTTATCGCACCCGGCACCGCCGACGGTGAGGGCCGTCACTTCACCTCCAGAGGCTTCGCGGTGCTGCAAAGCGGTCTCAATTGCAAATTCGTCGTAAGGGCTCATCACCATCTTGACGGCGGAGAGGTCAACTCGGCCACCGTTGACGGCGATTTTTGCATTTGTATCGGGGACTTGTTTGACGAGGACGACGATGTTCGGCATGGTGCAGGACTCCTACGGTTCAACGACCTGCAAGCAATTGATGAACCTTGCCTCTTCACCGTGTGCGTGGATTCGGGCGACGGTGATTTCTTCTCCGCGCGGTTAGTCTTATGAACCGACCCGCCAGCCGGAAGTTTCCATGCCGCAAGAAAACGAAATCGACCTTGACCCCGAAGAACAAGCCATTCTCCGCGCTTGGCGCCTCCTGGTCAGCGAACATTACCTTGAAGACATTCAACACCTTCAGGGAAACCCCGGAATCATCCACGGTTTTGAAATCGCTCATCACCTGATTTGCCAGTACGATGAACTGAAAATAGCCTTCCATCTTAAACCGACGCGTTTCCATGACCTCGGGCATCAGGTGATGCGAGAACAGTTTGACGAGCACATGGTGCGCATGCGCCCCGTCATTCGTGTTGTCGAATTGGATACCGACTATCGACGTCGTATCGACACGCTCCGAATGCGAGACCGAAATCAGGTCGTCAGCATCACCGTCAAAATCAACGACATTTCCCCTGCTTACGGTTGGGTCACGGAAGCGGTGTACGAATGCAAACGATGCAAGGAGCAGACCACGATCAAACAACGCCGCGCACGCGAGCGGGAAAGTCCAAGCCATTGCGAGACGTGTTTCACACGCATGTTAAAGCGACTTGACATGGAAGAAGAGCCCTTCGCTGTTCGCCCGCCGCGTCCGAATTTTGTGATGTCGAGTGAGCATTCCAATTACGAAGATGTCCAAGACATCCACATGTGTCAAGCGGTGTTCAATGAAAAGGGTGAGCTCGTGCATGTTTCGGATGAGGACGAGATGGTTGGTATCGTGTCCGATGACCTCGTTGGCGAACTGGTGAAAGGGACCTGTGTTCGGTTGAATGGAATTGTTCGGGTTGAACCCTTCCCCAACCGCACCTTTTCGAAGGATACTCGCCGCATCCTTTCGCTTCAGGTGCTCAGCGTTGAGCCGCTCGAAGGTGAGGCTTGAACGTTCAGGCATTCGTGAGTTGCGTTACCGCATCCAGAAGGGCCGAGTCGTTGTTGAAGTGGCTGTGCACGCCTGCAAGACCTCGGGCAAGGCCGTCGGCAACGCCAAATTTAGCATCAAGCGGGTGCAATGAACCGTCCATGACCGCATCTCGAAACGCTTCAAGCGATGTCCACGTCGATGGCTCGCCAAAGCGCGGATCGGGGGTGACGATGATTTCCCCGAACTCGGCGAGAACGATGTGTTCTGCGAGTTCGTAAACGGGCGATTGTGGGTCGTCGGGTGAAATGTAGGCCTTCCGCATCTTCTTGCGAATTTGCTCGGGCGTGTCATGGAGCAAGAGGGCGCCGGTTGGGTCCGATTTCGACATTTTATGGTCAAAGGATTCCATTCTCGAACCCGATGCCTTCAGTGAAGAGATGATGGGGGTGTGGAGGCAGGTCGCTTTTTCCCAGCCGTACTTGGAGGCCACGTCGCGCATGAACATGTGGGCCTTTCGTTGGTCCATGCCGCCGATGGCCACGTCAATGTCCATCTCGAAGATGTCTGCCGCTTGCATGGCGGGGTAGTAAAATTTTGAGAGGTCGTGGTCTGAAGAAGCCTCGTCCCGACCCATGATGGTGAATGTCTTTCTTACCATGGCGAGGGTCGCTCCCTTGGAACAGCGCAAGACGCGTGCCCAATAATCGGGTGATTCCATCACCGTTGATGCCCAAACAAAGCGCAATTCCCCCGGGCCCTCTCCTTCGGGCGGGTGGTCAAGCAGTGCACGAAACGTCGCTTCCATGTACTTCGCCGTGGTTTGGATGGCGTCCATGTCGCCGTTGAATTTGTCGTTCACCCAAGCGTGCCAGTCGGCGAGAAAAATCATCACGTTGGCTTTGGCCTCAAGCATGCGTTTGCATTGCAGGGCGAGCACCTTCCAGCCGATGTGGGCTTTGCCGCTGGGCTCAAAACCGACATAACAACGGATCACGTCGTCTTTTCCATGGCTCTTTTCCCCTGAGAGAACGCCAATCAGATGGTCGACGCCGACGACTTCTTCCACCCTGCCAACCATGGTCGCCAGGCGTTCACGGGATGCAGCGTCCAATTCGGCCACCCCTTCCGAGTCCATCAAGGAGGGGGGAAGAGGTTGATCGCCTGGCATGGGGATGCCTCAAAACAGGTCGTTGAGTTTCTTGACTTGCGTTTCTGTGGGCAACTCGCCTTTTTCCATCGTCGCTTCGAGGGCTTCGATGAGTTGATGTGCTTTTTTGACCGTGGCCTCGTCAACGTTCGTCATCATCTCTATGGACTTGTGAGCCATCTTGATGGCTGATTTTGCTTTTGAGAGTTTTTTAGCGTCTTCTTTTGCTTTGTCGCCCCGCTGCTTGGCGTTGTATCCTGTGGCCTCATCAAGGAAGCCGGACCAGCGCTTGCGAGATTCCATCGCTTGTTCTCTGCCGTTCTCGCTGTCGAGAAACGCTGCAAGGTCAGCGCCCTTCAACTGCTCAACATCCACGGCCAATTTCCCGCTGCTGTCGTAGGAGCCTTCCACTTTGACCAACAGGCCGAACGAGCCGGTGAACGCCCCGTCAGCATCGACATGAATGTTGTCAAAATATCCCGTCGCCAACTTGGCCAAGCCTGCATTTCCACCCATGCTTTTGATGAGTCCACGTTTCACGGCAAATCGCTCCATGGCTCCGGGAAAGCATCCCGTCAAATAAGGCTCACCGTGGAAGGGGCTGAGGTGAGGCCCCACAAGGGGAGGGGTTTTCATACCCGCCGAGGTGGCAAGAGCATGCGAAGTCGACTTTTTCTCGCCCTTGGCCTCGCTTTCCTCATGCTCCAGCCTGCGGTGCTGGCAGAAGGGCTGGTCACCCGGGTTTCGCTTGAGGATGTTGGCGTGTTGGGTGAGAGCGATTTGGGCATTCGCGTTGGGGCCGTATCCCCTGACGGCACCGATGTTCTCATTGCGGGCATGGAAGGATTTGCTCGCCTCATTTCAGCCGACGAAGCAGGTGATAGGGGTCAAGACGTCGAGCTGTTAACGGGTCGAAACAGCACGGTGCACGACATCGCTTGGCATCCTCGAGGGAACACTGCGATCTTGGTGGGCGATGAAGGCCTTGCCATGCGCTACGATTCGTACGACCACAGCGTGACGTATGTCAACGGGACGTTCAGTGTTCTCGGTTACGAATTAACCGCCGTTGTGTGGCGTCCATCCGGTGATTTTGCGTATGTTGGTGCGACCGACGGGTCCCTTTGGAAATTCGCAGAACACACCGGGTTTGAGCGCCTTGAAGGACTCGGGGCAAGCGCCGTGACCGACCTCGCATGCCATCGGAATCACAACATTTGCTTCGTTGCTTCAATGGACGACGGTCTTGGTGTCATCGACGGCGATCATCGTTTGACGTGGATGCCTGATTCCTCGGCTCAAACATGGGTCGGTATTGACTGCACCAATGCGATTCTGAAAGAATGCGTCGGGTTTGCGAGCGGCCTGCTCAGCCGCGTCATTCAAATCAACACCCTCAATCCACAATTCAGCACCGTTGACCCCGCCATGAAGCTCGACCTTTCGGAAGGGGAACACATCGATGTCAGTCCTGGCTATGGAGGGACAGGACTCGTTCACCTCGCTCCGTTCGGTATCGTTCGTCACGAATCCATGACTGGGTCTGCACAGACCGTGCTGATGCCGAGCGACGCGGCTGCTTGGAACGAAGTCATCGCAGGGCGAACGCTGGCCGTGGTGTGGGAAAACAGCCTTCACCGCGGCTTCATCATCACGGAGTTTGGAAACATCATCGCCTTTACGCCGGCCACGGAAGAAGTTGAGACCACGATCATGGACGTGCTCGTGCTGGGTGCGGTTGCCATCTCGGTGCCCGGCGTCATTCTCGGTCTAATTTACATGAACAGCCCGTTCCTCCAGCGCAAGTACAGAGCGTTGCGTTTTGGGAAGAAATGAAACGGTTCTCGTTGCCTGCGTAGAGGGTTATGTTGATGAAGCACCCGCGTGGCAGTTAATTTGAGGGAGCCCCATGGAACCGTTTGAAGGACTCGACTTTTTTGACATCGAAAGCCTTCTTACCGAAGAGGAGATTATGATTCGCGACATGGTTCGCGAATGGGTTGACGAAGCGGTGATTCCGAAGATTGAGAAAGCCTGCGAGGACGGTGTTTTCCTCGATGAATGGCGGGTCGCTCTCGGTGAAATGGGTGTGCTCGGAGCCCCGCTCAAAGGCTACGGCTGCCCCGGCCTTTCCTACGTCGCCTACGGCCTCATCTGTCAGGAACTCGAACGAGGCGACAGCGGGCTTCGCTCCTTTGCTTCCGTGCAGGGTTCACTCGCCATGTATCCCATCTGGGACTTCGGTTCAGAGGAGCAAAAAGAGACCTACCTCCCCAAAATGGCCTCGGGTGAATGGGTGGGCTGCTTTGGCCTCACCGAACCCGATTACGGCTCGAACCCCGGCGACATGGTCACGAAAGCCGAAGACAAAGGAGACCACTACGTGCTCAACGGCGCGAAAATGTGGATCACCAACGGATCCATCGCTGATGTGGCCGTTGTGTGGGCCAAACTTGACGGCGTGATTCGCGGATTCATTGTGGAAAAAGGTGACGAGGGTTTCTCCGCACCTGAAATGAAAGGCAAGCACTCCCTCAAGGCCAGCGTGACCAGCGAACTGGTGTTTCAGGACTGCAAGATTCCCAAGGACCGGATGCTCCCGGGCGTCAAAGGGCTACGAGGGCCGTTTTCCTGTTTGAACAACGCTCGTTA
>JAUREJ010000010.1:0-2787 GCA_030827475.1 Candidatus Poseidonia sp. | reverse complement strand
CAGAACAGATTTCGCTGGCGAAGATGAACAATGTTGACATCGCCTTGGAGATCGCTCGCGTCGCTCGAGACATCCACGGAGCGAACGGCATCTTGGACGAATATCCCATCATGCGTCACATGGCGAACCTTGAGTCGGTAAAAACTTACGAGGGGACCCATGACATCCACAACCTCATTCTTGGGCGTTACATCACCGGCATTCAAGCCTTCACGCGAAACGCTTGATGCCCATCGACATGCGGTGGCTTCAATGGTGGAATTGGGGCATTACGTTCTCTATGTGCGCTCAATGGCGCCCATGGTTCAATTTTACACCCGAGTCGTCGGGTTGGATGTGGTCGGGACAACCTTTGGTGGACGGGCCACGGCCCTGAGCGGTGGTCGTACCCATCACGAACTTCTCCTGTTGGAAGTTGGGGATGCACCCGGTCCCATGCAGGGGCATCGCATCGGCCTCTACCATACCGGTTGGTGCATCGGTGAAGATGACGCAGCCTTGGTGGACGCCAAAGCGAGATGCCGTGAACATGGCGTGCAAGTCCTCGGGCAGAGCGATCACGGCGTTTCGCATTCGGTGTACGTCCTGGACCCTGATGGCAACGAGGTGGAACTCTACGTCGATGTCGAGGGCATTGATTGGGCCAACGATGCTTCTTGGCTGGCGTATCCCGTCCGCCCGTTGAACCTCCCCGAAGAGTGAAGTTTCAATGCGACACCCTCGGTCATGTTTGGGGCAACAAGCGCCAGCTCGGCTGCCTCGTTCTATGGCTTCGTACCACAGATCTCCATGGCTGGAGACGGGGCGTGGCCATGCCTGTGGAGAACAAGCCATCAACGAGGAGGGTTTTGATGTCATCGGAATCAGTCTCAAACATGCCCGGTGGCGACCACCACCTGGGCCGTTCGTCTTGAGTCGTGATGAATTCCAACCTCTGTTCGGATGAATGGCCGGAGCAAGTTCTCAAATATCATCAATATGAGTGAAACCTATGGCCCTCCACGAAGATGTGTTTGCTCGAATTCATTCTCTTCTCGAAGGTGAGGACGACTGGGTCGCTGCCATGTCAACGGTTGTTTGTGAGTTGCATCACTCCTTCGAACATTTTCACTGGACCGGTTTTTATCGAACTGTAGAAGCAAACGTATTGAAAATTGGACCTTACCAAGGCGGGCACGGATGCTTAGTCATTCCATTTGACAAAGGTATTTGTGGTGCTGCTGCTCGAACCGGAGAAACACAAGATGTACCGGATGTTCATGCCAGAACCGAACACATAGCATGCAGTTCCACTACCTTAAGCGAACTTGTTGTCCCCGTCAAAAATTCAGATGGCGACGTGGTCGCCGTCCTCGACCTTGATTCCGATTTACCCGAAGCATTTTCCAGTTCGGACATCTTGTTTGCCGAACATCTTTGTCGGTATTTGGGTGCGAAGTATTTCTCATTCGCAACACAAGATACCCCTCACCACTGAAGACCGTCTGCAAACGCCATGGTGTGTGAGTGATGTGGTCTGAGGACACCATCGCGAAGGATGACTTGTTGTTTCAATCGTGGTTTTCTTCAAGCGATTGCTGCTGCAATTGGCGCCCATTCACTGGCACCAAGTTGCTGCTCAACATTGCTCATGTGCATCGCAAACGGTTCTGCTGGCATGGCTCCTTTCAATGCCATTGCATAGGAGATCCGTAGGCTCTCGTCCAAGTGTGAGAAAATCCAAGGCACGCCCTTGAGCATGAATTCAGGCGGGAAGGCTTGCATCATCCCTCCGAGGATGGCTCCTTGTTCTTCCATGGAGAAGTGTTCTTCGACAAACGGTACCAAAAGACGCTCCTCTTTGTCCATGTGGAGGGAAGCACGGTCAGCCAATTGATCAGAAAGTCGTGCGATATCATCGAGGTTGTCTTGAGCGTTGTCCGCTTCGAGAAACTGTTTCATTTTCTCCACAAGTGCATCGTCGGTTTGATGATCGTCATCGAACGTCATTACCACTCCGGGGTGTTTTGCTTCAACAGCAGGGAACAACGCCGCATCTTCGCCGGCTGCATGGTAGTGAAGTGCGTAGGTTGCCCATTCAAATCGTTCTCTAAGGGTCTCCATGTCGCTCTCGCCTTTTGCGACGGCATGTGCGAGTTTAGCGAGACCATTGAGTTCGTTGCGTAGAGCAGTGTGTACAAAGACAAGGGAGCGTAGAGGGCCGGACATACTTTCCCGGGAGTAAACTGAAACATAAAGAAATCTGATAGAATCCAAAGCTAATATTGTCATTATTTACGCATCTGTTCTGTTGAACCATTTTGGAGAAGATGCTGGTACCGGGGAAACCTGCACTAGATTGACGTCAAAAATACTCTTTAGTCAACCATTCAAATGGTACCCATGTGTCAAGCGTCCCACGCTTGGATTACGGAGGAGTGTCACGATTCGTTCAGAGTATACATAAGATACAATTTATACCGGGAGACACAATGTTTTGTTTCGGACAATATTGAGATAATTGATGGTGGAAAACATCTAATTTTTCATTGCAAAAATAGTTTAACTTCCTACCACTCAGGTTTCTCATGAACAAATGGTTGGTAATGTTGATTTGCGCACTCGCTGGTTTCTTTTTATTCGGCGGAATTGGGGCATTCGCTGTTGTTTCCAGTGCACAGGGAGAGGTTTTGGTGGCGGGTGATGCCTCTGAAAGGCTAACATTTGAGGGAGAATGGGATAAATTCTACGATATATATGCAGAAGATAAAGACATCATGATTACCTTTGAGACCTCACAAACCCACG
>JAUREJ010000100.1 GCA_030827475.1 Candidatus Poseidonia sp. | reverse complement strand
CCTGTTGGTTCAGGAGACCAAACCGTCAAGGATTCCTCGGCGATTTCGTCAGCAGCCACCTCATCTTCAACCAACGGGAGGTCCTCGATGGGCACCTCCGAGGCATCCGCATGCTCTTCGGCCACGATTCTTCCTCTCCTCACTCCCCTTTAGGGCTATGCTTTTGCACCAGCCCCGTCAAGGGATGATAAATCTTGCATCGTCAATACTGATTCATTTGGTCCAAGTATTGCTGACCGTAGTAGGTCCATTGCTCAATGGTCCAGCCTGCGGGGAGGCCACCAGGGGGCAGAGGAGGTCCTGCAACAGGTGCAACGGGAACGGGAGGGGGTGCAATGGCCGCCACTGGGGCGACGGGTTGTTGGAAAATATCCTGAGCCCCCCCGAACATAGAGTTTGCCACGGCATCGTATGCAGGAAGCATCGCTTCGTTCCACTTGGTTTCTTCCTCGCCGGAACCACCGCCTCCACGCATGAACATCAAACCGAGCAAGGCTGCTA
>JAUREJ010000099.1 GCA_030827475.1 Candidatus Poseidonia sp. | reverse complement strand
ACGATGTGAAACGCCAGCGTCACCGGGTGATCAACACCACCCTCGTTGTTGGCATCGTGGGCCTCTTGACCTATATTCTGTTCAATTTCGTCCTGTTGACCGAAATCGGTATCGCCCTTGACTTGCCTTGGGAAAGCAGTCGGTTGTGGAATTAGGCGTTATTTCGTTGGGTGTTGCACCCCACACCCCAATCCGGATTGGCCTCCATTGCCAAACGTGTTTGTTCCAACAAGTCATCTTCTGTGGTGCGCTCTGGCGCAGCTGAAGGGGTCGTTGCCAGCGACAAAATATAACCGAATTGAGTCCAATTTATCAATTGGATTTTTGATTTTTCAATTGAAATATGAGTTTTTGTAAATCCAATTGGAATTTCAATACTCCGTGGATTGAGATGCATCCCTAGGCGCATGACTTTTTGCACCGCTTCCTTGGCCGTCCATGACTTCATCACAGCCTCGGGTTGCGCACGTAAGGCCTCAAGTTCGTCGCCCTTCGCCATCATG
>JAUREJ010000098.1 GCA_030827475.1 Candidatus Poseidonia sp. | reverse complement strand
CGGGTATTTCTATTATTACCCACGGCTTGTAGTCTTGGTCGTTCCATAAATGGTGTGCTTCTATTATTCTTTACATCGCTCATTATATCACCTCGAGATTTTTACAGACTTTCTCATGTCTAATGAATAGGCGGGCATAGTGGGGTTCGAACCCACGACCAACGGGTTAAAAGCCCGTCGCGCTACCTGACTGCGCCATATGCCCAAAATTGTTGAGCAGTTTAACCTGCGGTCATGCTCAGGACCACGAATAGTTTAACCTTGAGTCATATTCAGGACTCACGAATAAGTGCCGGGGGCAGGATTCGAACCTGCGAACTCATTGAGATAAGGGCTTAAACCTCACGCCTTTGACCACTCGGCTACCCCGGCTTTATTGTATTTACTCTTCATCGTGACAGTTGCAATCACACCCTTGTTCACAAACCCTAACCGCAGGCTTGCCTATAAAGATATGGTAGCAACCATCACCTGATGAAACAAACTCATGACCTGCCCGACGAG